>JAWODX010000225.1:0-6315 GCA_046483085.1 Planctomycetota bacterium | reverse complement strand
CAGCCCTTGTTGTGGCCGATCAAACTCGCCATCAGAAGCCCCATCGTGAGCCACGACGCTGCAAACAGTGCGATGTGGTCGGCCGCGACCAACACCATCACAACCAGTGTGAACGCGAACACACGGCCGAAAAACGCGCCCTGATTCTTGTTCCCGGCCAGGTAGCGACGCGAGTAGCTGTGGACGATGCCGCTGAAAAAGGTGACAACCGTCCACATCACAACGGTGAGTCCGTCGACGCCGGCCACTCCGGGGAGTTCCCACGGTTCGCCGAGCCGGACCCAGGCGACCAGCACACCGAGACAACCGATCCACAACAGCCAGACGAGCTGTGTGAGTCGCGTTGGAAGCACTGGCGTCGACTTTCTACTGGGACGCCGAGGAGACCCCATCGGTCGAAGTCCCCGTCGGCGACTTCTTCTGCTGTGGTCACGAGGCCCGGGCGAAGGTCGTCTCGATGCCGATCAACGTGAATCCGAACGGCGGCTTGAACAGCTACTGGCCGATGCCCTTCCGCGGGTCCGCCCGCGTCACCGTCGAGAACGAATGGCACGAGGACATCGGCGGGTTCTTCTACCAGGTCGACTACTCGCTCGAGCCGGTCCCCGACGACGCCGCGTACCTCCACGCGCAGTGGCGTCGGTCCGTGACCACCAGGGAGTATCCCGAGCACGTCGTGCTCGACGGCGTCCGCGGCCAGGGCCACTTCGTGGGCACGTACATCGCCTGGACCGCGTTCTCGAACGGCTGGTGGGGCGAGGGCGAGATGAAGTTCTACCTCGACGGCGACGGCGAGCACCCGACGATCTGCACGACGGGGACCGAGGACTACTTCGGCGGCGCCTGGTGCTTCCGGGGCGAAGACGGCTGCGAGGACCCGTTCACCGCGCCGTTCCTCGGCCTGCCCCACGTCGACCAGGGCGCCGGCCGCTGCCGGCGGTTCGGGCTCTACCGCTGGCACATCCCCGACCCGATCCGGTTCGAGACGGACCTCCGGACGACCATCCAGGCGCTCGGCTGGTGGCCGGACCACAAGTTCGAGCCGCTGACCGACGACCTGGCGTCCGTCGCCACCTGGTACCAGGCCGAGCCGCACGCCGACTTCCCCGAACTCCCAGGGCCGAACGATCGCTGGGCGCGCTGAGGCGGCATGGGGGCATGGGAGCGCGGGAGCATGGGAGCGCGGGGGCATGGGAGCGCGGGCGCCCGGCGGCACTGCGCGCTCGCGCCGAGGGCGCAGGGCCCAATAGGTCCTGTGAGACCTATGTGTCCTATCTCTCTTGCCGCGCTATAATCTCCCCGGTCTCTTCCCGGCCTTTCGGCTGACTCGGGGCTCCGTCGATGCGCATCCCCATGATCTTCCGGTTCTCGCTCTACGGGTTCCTGAAGAACCAGCAGTACTACGACCCGTTCATCATCCTGGCGTTCCGCGAGAAGGGGCTGTCGTTCTTCCTCATCGGCCTGCTGATCGGTTTCCGCGAGCTGGCGGTCAACGTGATGGAAGTGCCGACCGGCGTGATCGCCGACCTGTTCGGCCGGCGCCGCTCGATGATCTTCTCCTTCCTCAGCTACATCGTCTCGTTCGTCATCTTCGCCGTCGGCATGACCTTCTGGCAGCTCGCGGTCGCCATGGTCTTCTTCGCGACGGGCGAGGCGTTCCGGACCGGTACGCACAAGTCGATGATCCTCGACTGGCTCCGGCTCGAAGGCCGCGAGGACCAGAAGACGATGACCTACGGCTACACCCGGTCCTGGTCGAAGATGGGCTCGGCCCTGTCGGTCCTCATCGCCGCGGCACTCGTCTTCACCACCGGCCGATACAGCAACGTCTTCCTGTTCACGATCATCCCGTATGTCTTCGGGATCGCCAATTTCCTCGGCTATCCGAAGGAGCTGGACGGGCGGCCGGAGGGCGCCGCGTCGATCCGCAATGCCGGCCGCCACCTGGTCCTCGCGTTCCGCCGGGCGTTCGGCCGGCCCCGGCTCCGCCGCATCCTGATCGAGGCCATGGGGTTCGACAGCACGGCGAAGGTGACGAAGGACTATCTGCAGCCTGTGGTCCGGCAGATGGCGATCGGCCTGCCGGTGCTGGTCGTCCTGGCCGAGAAGCAGCGCACGGCCCTCCTGGCCGGCGCGGTTTACTTCGTGCTCTACATCGCGTCGGGGCTCGCATCGCGTCGGGCCTACCGCTTCGCCGCACGGTTCGGCGGCGAGAGCCGGGCCGCCCGCGCCATCTGGATCGGCATGGTCGGCCTCTTCCTGCCGATGGCCGTCTCGCTCTGGTTCGACATCCTGTGGCCGGCGGTCATCGGGTTCATCCTGCTCGAACTGCTCCGCAACTTCCAGCGGCCCGTGCTGATCACCCGGGTCGACAACGAGACCGAGGCGACGATGGGCGCGACGATGCTCAGCATCGAGTCGCAGGTCCGGGCGCTCGGCGCCATGGTCCTCGCCCCGCTGATCGGCTACGGAGTCGATCGGCTGGCGGCCGCGCCGGGGCGGCCCGCGCTGTGGGTCGTCGCCGCCGCCGGGCTCTTCATCAGCCTCATCGGCGCGCTCACCCCGACGATGGATCCCTCGCCCGCCGAGGCCTGCTGAACGACGATATCGGCAAGTTGACGGGGCTCCGTCACCGCCTTATCATCGCCGGCCACGGACTTCCCGGGAGCGACAATGTTCGGATGGCTGCGGAAATGGCGCCGCCGGAAGATCCTCGCCGAGCCGTTCCCCGACGAATGGCGGCGGACGCTGGAGCGCGACGCCCCGGCGTACCGGTCGCTGGCGCCGGATCAGCAATCCCGGCTGCGGGACCTCGTGCAGATCTTCATCGCCGAGAAGAACTGGGAGGGCTGCGCCGGGCTGGAGCTCTCCGACGAGTCCCGCGTGATCATCGCCGCCTATGCCTGCCTGCTCATCCTCGAGCTCGATCCCGACTCGTACGATCACGTGATCACGATCCTCGTCTATCCCGACGAGTACCGGGCGCCGCACAAGACGGTGACGGAGGAGGGGTTCGAGCGGGAGGACCTGCAGGCCCGGCTCGGCGAGGCGTGGTCGGAGGGCGTCGTCGTGATCGCCTGGGCCGACCTGCTGGAGTGGGGCGACCGGCGGAACGTCGTCGTCCACGAGTTCGCCCACCAGCTCGACATGCTGAACGGGGTGGTGGACGGGACGCCGCCGCTCCGCGACGCCCGCAGCGTGGCCGAGTGGCGCCGGGTGATGAAGGCCGAGTACGAGCGGTTCCGGCGGCAGGTCGAGATCGGGCGCCCGACGTTCCTCGACCCGTACGGCGCGACCAGCCCGGCCGAGTTCTTCGCCGTCGCCAGCGAGGCGTTCTTCGAAAATCCCGCCGGCATGCGGAGCGAAGAGCCGATGCTCTATCGCATGCTCAGCGGCTACTACCGACAGGACCCGGCCCCGCGCGAGGAGCGATGAACGAACTGAACAGGCCGCGCTTCCGACCCCTCCCGCTCGGGCAGGTCGAGCCGACCGGCTGGCTGCGCAACCAGCTCCGGATCCAGGCCGACGGCCTGAGCGGGCACCTCGACGAGTTCTGGCCGGACGTCCGCGACAGCCGGTGGTTCGGCGGCGACGCCGACGGCTGGGAACGCGCCCCCTACTGGCTCGACGGCATCATCCCGCTCGCGTTCCTGCTCGACGACGCCGAGCTGAAAGGGCGCATTCATCGGTATTGCGACTACATTGTCACCCACCAGGACGACGACGGCTGGCTCGGCCCGCGCGAGGAGCACCGGGGGAACCGGCCCGACCCCGGCCGCTACGACCCCTGGCCGCGGTTCCTCATCCTCAAGGCGCTCGTCCAGTACGCCGACGCGGCCGGCGACGAACGCGTGCCTGGCGTCGTCGAGCGCGCGCTGCGATGCCTCGACCGGCGGCTCGACCGGCCGACGCTCTTCGACTGGGCGATGTTCCGCTGGTTCGAATGCCTCGTCCCCGTGCTCTGGCTGCACGAGCGGACGGGCGAGGCGTGGCTGCTCGACCTGGCGACGAAGCTCCGCGCCCAGGGCTTCGACTACGCGGCCTACTTCGCCCGCTGGCCGGAGACACAGCCGACGCCGAAGGGCCGGTGGAGCTTCGCCGCACACGTGGTCAACAACGCCATGGCGGTCAAGGCGCCGGCGCTCTGGTGGCGGATCACCGGCGAGGGCGCCGACGACGCGGAGCGGATGATCGAGTCGCTCGACGAGCACCACGGGATGGTCACCGGCGTGTTCTCCGGCGACGAGTGCCTCGCCGGCAGGAGCCCGATCCAGGGGACCGAGCTCTGCGCCGTCGTCGAGTACATGTACTCGCTCGAAGTGCTGCTCTCGGTGTTCGGCGATCCGGCGTTCGGCGACCGGCTCGAGAAGATCGCGTTCAACGCGCTGCCGGCAACGTTCTCGCCGGACATGTGGGCGCACCAGTACGACCAGCAGGTGAACCAGGTCGAGTGCAGCGTCCGCGACCGGGAGGCGTGCTCGTGGACGACGAACGGGCCGGAGGCGAACCTGTTCGGGCTCGAGCCGAACTACGGCTGCTGCACGGCGAACCTGAGCCAGGGCTGGCCGAAGTTCGCCGCGAATCTCTGGATGCGCGACGAGTTCGGCATCGCCCCCGTCGCCTACGCACCGAGCACCGCGCGGACCGAGTTCAAGGGCGTCCCCGTCGAGGTCCGGCTCGAGACCGACTACCCGTTCCGCGACACGCTGCATTTCACGGTGACGACCGAGGCGCCGGTCCACTTCGCCCTGCACCTGCGGATCCCGGCCTGGGGCGCCGGGGCGCGGATCGTCGTCGACGGCGAGGAGCAGACGGCGAAGCATCCGGGGGCGTACTTCGGCGTCTGGCGCGAGTGGCGCGGTACGACCGAGGTGGCGATGACGCTGCCGATGCGGCCGCGGCTGACGCGGCGGCATCGCGACGCGGTCGCCATCGAGCGCGGGCCGCTGGTGTACGGGCTGAAGATCGGCGAGGACTGGCGGCCGGTCAACGAGGAGAAGCCGCTGCGCGAGCCGCCGCACGGCGACTGGGAGGTCCATCCGATGACGCCGTGGAACTACGCGCTCGACGTGCGGCCCAAGACGGTCGGCTCGGACGTGACCTTCGCGGAGCATCCGGTCGGCGAGCGGCCGTTCTCGCCGGCCGGGGCGCCGGTCTCGGCGACGGTCCGCGGGCGCCGGCTGCCCGAATGGCGGATCGAACACGGGTCGGCGGGCGACACGCCGCGGAGCCCCGCCGCCTCGTCCGAGCCGACCGAAGAACTCACCCTCATCCCCTACGGCTGCACGAACCTCCGCGTCGCCGAGTTCCCGTTGCTGGAGCGGGGGCCCGGCGACTCCTGATCGCCGGAACGGGAAGGCGAACAACAAAGAGAAAAAGGGAAACGGGAGAATTGGGAAACGATTCTCTCCTGCCGCTCGGAGAGGGTTATTCGTTTAGCGGTTACACCTTTCGCTTGTCTTGGTCCGACCGCCAAATCGCCGCAGAAGCCCCGACAGGGGCGACCGGTCATCAGCCCAGGGCGGAGCCTTGGGAACCTGGTCGAACATCGAGGTCAGCCCTGAAAGGGCGGCGCCCGACGTTCTTTGCGCCGCCCTTTCAGGGCTCCATCCTTCAGCCGTCCGCTGACCCAGGGCGTTGCCCTGGGCTGGTGACCCTCGGCCCTTTCAGGGCCGTGCCGCTGCAGTAGTGGCAAGATCCCTCAACCCGCTCGGAGAGCGGCAGGCAGAGCTTGTTTTCCCCGTTTCCCCGTTTTCCGGTTTTCCTTTTGCCGTTCTAACCCGCCTCGGCGCGAGCGGCGGCGAGGAGGTCGGCGAGTTCCGGCGGGAGCCAGGGCTTCGCTTCGAGCGCCGCGAACCCCTCGCACAGCTCACCGAGGTCGTACCGGCTGATGCGTTCGCCGTGCAGGACGAGTGCGGCGGCGATGGCGGCGTAGTAGAGGGCGGTCGCCGCGGCCCGGTGCGCTTCGAGCTCGGCCAGCCCGACGAGCGCCTTGCCGTAGTCCTTCAGGGTGGTCAGCGCGGCGAGGTCGGCGTCGCCCCCGGTGAGCACGTCGCCGATGCGCCGGCCGGCGTGGGGACGGAGCTCGTCGCACGCGCGGCCGAGCACGGCGGGCGGGGCGGCAGGCGAGGCGGGGTCGGCCGAGATCGGCGCGCCGAGCAGGGCCTCGAGGGCATCGGCGGGCGAATCGGGCGCGGCCGCTTCCCTCGCCATGCCGAGCAGGTCGGCGAGCTGGCGGGGCGTCAGGTCGGACGTGAGGTCACTCACGGCGGTCCTCCCTGGCGATATGACCGGCCCGCGAGAGGATCTCGATCA
>JAWODX010000139.1:0-2769 GCA_046483085.1 Planctomycetota bacterium | reverse complement strand
CAGGAACTCACCACCGACCCGGCCGATCGTCCAGAAGGCCAGGCCCAGCACCGCCACGAACGCCAGCGCCACCGCCCAGCGCCCGCGCAGGGCGAGATCGAGCAGCCAGCCGTAGCCGTCGGTGAAGCGGTCGAAGAACCGCTCGAAGCGCGTGGACTGACGGCGCTGGCCGCCGGGGCCGAAGAACAGCGTGGTCAGCATCGGCGTTATGGCGACCGCCACGGTCAGACTGACAATCACGATGCCTGCAATGACGAGGATCAGTTCGCGGAACAGCAGGCTGGTCAGCCCGGGCACCAGCAGGAACGGCAGGAACAATGCCAGGAAGGAGATGGTTGCGGCGACGATGGCCGGACCAACCTCGGCCGTGCCGACGACCGCCTGCTTGTCGGTGGCCCCGTTGGGCTGTTCGTGTCGCAATCGGCTGATATTCTCGATCACGACGATGGAGTTGTCCAACACCACGCCGATGGCCACAACCAGTCCGCCGAGGGAGAAGATGTTCAGCGAGAACCCGGCCAACTCCATCAGGCCGAAATTGATGATCAGCGTGAGCGGAAGCGCCACGACCATGACCAGCACCTGGCGGAAGCTGCCGAGGAACAGCCAGACCACGATCACCAGCAGGATCATCGCCTGGATGGCCGCACTTCGCACGCCCTCCAGAGCGCCGTCCACGTACTCGGCCTGGTTCTCGACGAAGCCGAGTTCGACTCCTTCCGGCAGCGTTGGCTTGAGCTCATCCAGTTGGGCCTGAACCGCGCGGGCGACCTCGACGGTGTTGGCCTCGGCTTCCTTGAGGACTGAGAGCTTGACGGCGGGATAGCCGTTGAATCGCGTGATGACCCGCACGTCCTCGTGAGAATCGACGACCTCGGCAATATCCCGCAGGTAGAGCTTGTTGCCGCCGCGCCGGTCGATGACGACCGAGCGTATCTGCTCCAGGTCGTCGAACTCGCCCATGGTGCGGGCGATGATCTCACGACGTCCGACGGTGACGCGACCGCCGGTCTGTTCGACATTCTCTTCGGCCAGCCGTCGCATGACGGTCTGGAGCGGCACCTGGTGCTTCTCCATCGACAGCGGGTCGAGCAGGATGCGGATTTCCCGTTCCAGGCCGCCGACGATCTCTGTGCCTGCTACGCCACGCACCGCCAGAATGCGGTCCTGCAACCAGTTGTCCGTCCATTCCCGCAGCTCGACCGGTCCCCAACGGTCCGAGCGGATGGTCAATTGCATTACCGGAAGCTGCGACGGGTCGGCCTTGAATACATACGGCGGGTCGATGTCGTCGGGCAGGTCCTGCTCGGCGCGGGTCAGGGCGGCCAGTACGTCCTGAAACGCCACGTCCACGTCGGCCCCGTATTCGAAGTTCACGTCGAGCGAGTAGACGCCCTCGCGGCACGTCGATTCCAGGTCATCGAGATAGTCCACTGTGGCCATCAGCCGTTCGACCGGGTCGGCGATGTCCTTGTCGATCTCCTCGGGCGTCGCGCCGGGCCAGCGAATGTGAACCTTCACAAGGGGATAGGTCACTTCGGGCAGGTAATCGACAGGCAGCCGCCACAGCCCGTACAGGCCCAGCACAACCACGGCCAGTGCGATCGCGCCGGTGGCCAGGCGACGATGAACGGCGAGTTCGGTGATCCTCATCGGCTGGCCCCCGCATCCGGACGCGGGTCATCGGTCGCTTGTGTATTTCCGCCGGGGCCTCCACCTCCGCCTTGTGGTTGCTCGCCGCCCGCGCGGACGGGCTGGCCGTCACGCAGCGCTGCCTGACCCGCCACGACCACCCAATGGCCGGGTTCCAGCCCGCTGACGATCTGAATCGTCTTGTCCTGTTCAATGCCAACTTCAACGACCTGCCGGTGCGCTTTACCTTCGTTGACCACGAAGACGTAGCGCTCGCCCGTCGGCGCGGTCAGGACGGCCTCGGCTGAAACGAGCACGACATCGTCGGCCCGTCTCAATTCGAGCTTCAGCCGGGCGAACATGTGCGGAACGATCTCGGCCGATTCGGTCAGCTTTGCTTCGACCGTGCGCGTGCGCATCGCCTCGTCCAGTTGCGGGTAGACGCGCGTGATCTCAGCATCGAACGCTGGTCCATTTAGGGCATCCAGCGTCACTTCGAGCCGAAAGCCCGGCCGAACGGCGGCAGCCTGCGCCTCGGGCACGGAGAAGCGGATGACCAGCGAGTCCGGGGCGTACATTTCCAGTAAGGGACTGCGCGGAGTGGCCAGGTCGCCGGGGCGGACATGCACGGCGGTAATTACGCCATCGAACGGCGCGGTCATCACGCATTCGGACAGGTGAGCATTGGCCAGGGCCAGCCGAGCGGCTGCTTCCTTGACCGCCGACTCCTGGACGGCGATCTCGGTTTCGGTCGGCCCGGCCTTGAGCATGCGGAGGGTCTCGCGGGCGGAGGCAAGCTCCGCCTGAGCGACTTCCATCCGCTCGCGGGCCTGGTCGACGCTCTGCTGCGAAGTGAAGTCGTCGGCGATCAGCTGTTCCTGGCGCTCGTGGCTTCTGCGCGCCTCGGCCAATGTCGCCTGCCATCGCCGGACGTTGGCCTCTGCCTTCTGCACCTCCTCGGGTCGTGCGCCAGCCTTCAGATCGGCAAGTTTCGCCTGGGCAACGGCCAGGATGGCCTCGGCGGCCTGGAGTTCGGCGCGATGCACCTCGCGGTCTATCTCGACGAGCCTCTCGCCTGGAATAACTGTCTCGCCTTCGCGGCGGGGGCCTTTGACTTGGTCGCCTTCACGCCAAGGA
>JAWODX010000604.1:0-9110 GCA_046483085.1 Planctomycetota bacterium | reverse complement strand
GCCTCAATGAGACCGTTCGCGTCCGGCGCCGGCCCGCTCGGGTCGCGGGCCACACGCACCCCCGCGTTACCCCAACCTGTCGGCAGAGGGGGATCCGATAGAGACCCCCATCCGGACTCGGACGAAGCGGCGCTACCGCCCTGCGCCAGGTCGATAACCATAATCCGTTGACGTACCCGTCGTGCCGGGTGCGTCAAGATATGATGGTTTTGGGGTGCCGCGCACATGAACAGAAATGGCTTGATCGGGCTTCTGCTGCCCTTCTGTTGGAGGTAGCGGCTCAGCGACGTCGCGCGCACCCATGCAACGAGGACAACCGCGAACTCGGTACTGACCTCGGCGAACCGATGCCACAGGACCGCTGGAGGGGCTGTTTGCCAAGCGCACAATGTCAGCGGCCGACCATAATCCGTTGACGCACCCTTCGCGCGGGTTGCCGGCGAAACTGTTTGACTTCGGGCGAAGGGGGGCTATAATGCGGTTTCTTGTAACACTGAAGGATCCTGGTTGGAAAGAACTGTGGCCCCGCGAAGCTACATGGCGAAGGAATCGGACGTGGAGCGGACGTGGTATGTGGTCGACGCCAGGGATCAGGTCCTCGGCCGGCTCGCCGCCCGCGTGGCCCGCGTCCTGATGGGCAAGCACAAACCGACGTACACCCCGCATACCGACGTGGGCGATCACGTCATCGTGATCAACGCGGACAAGGTGGCGGTGACCGGTCGGAAGATGGAGGACAAGATCTACCACCGGGCGTCGGGCTATCCGGGCGGCCTGAAGAGCATACCCCTGGGCGAGCTGATGGAGCATCGGCCGACGGCGCCCATCGAGCTGGCGGTGCGGCGCATGCTGCCCAAGACGAAGCTGGGCCGGAAGATGTTCAAGAAGCTGAAGGTGTACGCCGGCGCGGAGCACCCGCACAGCGCCCAGCAGCCCGAGCCGTTGGAACTGTAATCGAGGAGAGACCGAGTGCCACAAGGTCCAGTCTATTTGGGAACCGGCCGTCGTAAGAAGGCGGTCGCCCGTGTCCGCCTGTTTCGAGGCGGTGGCGACATCACCGTGAACGGGCACGAGGCGCACAAGTATTTCCCCAACGAGCGAGCTCTCGAGCACGGGATCGCGCCGCTGGAAGCGACGAAGATGCTGACCCGCTACGACGTCACGGCGCGCTGCGACGGCGGCGGGTTCAGTGGCCAGGCCGGCGCGCTCCGGCTGGGCATCGCCCGCGCCCTGTTGAAGGCGGACAACTCGCTGGAGGGGACGCTCCGTGACCGCGGGTTCCTCACCCGGGACCCGCGGCAGAAAGAGCGGAGGAAGTACGGGCGCCGCGGCGCCCGCGCAGGCTTCCAGTACTCCAAGCGCTAGACGGTCACGACGAGGTCCTGCCGCAGAGCGGGACGTCTTCCATCTCGCCCCGATTGCGGCCCTGCCATGATTGACCTTCGCAGCGACACGGTGACCCGGCCGTCGGCCGAGATGCGGCGTGCGATGGCGGCGGCCGAGGTCGGCGACGACGTACTCCGCGACGACCCGACCACCATCCGCCTCGAGGAGCGAGCGGCCGAGCTCCTCGGCAAACCCGCCAGCCTGTTCGTGCCCTCCGGTACAATGGCGAATGTCGCGTCCATCCGCGGGCACACCCACCACGGCGACGAGGTCATCTGCGAGGAGACGTCGCACATCGTCCAGTTCGAGGTCGCCGCGCACGCGGCGCTCTCGGGGGTGCAGTTGCGGCAGCTCCGGGGGGATCGCGGCCGGCTCGACGCGGAGCAGGTGGTCGCCGCCATTCGGCCCATGAATATCCATGTCCCGGTCACCCGTGTCGTCGAGCTGGAGAACACGCACAATCGCGGCGGCGGCTCGGTCTATCCGGTCCGGCAGGTGGCCGAGGTCGCTCGCGCCGCCCACGAGCACGGGGCACAGGTCCACATGGACGGCGCCCGGCTGATGAACGCGTGCGTGGCGCTCGGCGTCGAGCCCCGGGCGTACACGCAGCACGTCGATTCGTGCACGCTCTGCTTCTCCAAGGCGCTGGGCGCCCCGATCGGGTCGATCATCGCGGGTGACCCCGAATTCATCGAGACCGTCCGGCGCATCCGCAAGATGCTGGGGGGCGGGATGCGGCAGGTCGGGATCATCGCCGCCGCGGCGCTGTACGCCATCGACCACAACATCGATCGGCTGGCCGAGGACCACGCGAACGCAAAGCGCCTGGCGGAGGCCCTCGCCGACCTGCCGGGGATCGAGCTCGATCCGGACGCCGTGGAGACGAACATCGTCATCTTCCGGGTGGCCCGCGGCGACCTGACCGCAACGGAACTCGTGCGGGAGATGGCGGAACGGGGCGTCGCGTTCCTGGCCATCGGGCCGGACAGATGCCGCATGGTCACGCACCTGGACGCCTCCCGCGAGGAGGTCGACACGGCCATCGAGCGAGTGAGGCGCTTCCTCACCTGACAGCCGCGTTGCCGTTGCGCAACGCGCCCGCGTTGCCTTTCGGAAACATCCCTAACACCTCCGCTCTCAACCGGTTAGAGACACGTGGCCGAACGGCCGTGTGGCTTTCAGACAACATGGCCATAGGCTCGGAACGCTCTGCCATTTGTCCCGGAAATGTAACTTACAGACAGGGTGCACGTTAGGAGGCCCTCAAGAAAAAGGCGGACCCATTGGCACGGATTTTGCGACACTGTCCAGTGGATTGAGGAAAGTTGGGCCGGGCGGGACCCGCCCGGCGCAGGGCACATCGGGTGCACGTGCCCGCAGCGAGAGGAGGGAAGGATGTCGCCACGAGAACACTGTACGCACGATAACGCACGGTTCCACTCGATCCAGCGGTTGGGGACCCTTCCGCCGGTCGAGCTCTGGCACTGCCCGGACTGTAACAGCACCTTCTCGGCCCAGACGCTCGAGAAGGAGTCGAAGTCCGTGGCCGCCGCGTGAGGTGCGACGAACTCTGGCCGGCGCCATAGCGTGCCGAGCGCTGCCCGCCGGCCTCGCCCGGTGACAGCAATCCGGTTGAGCGAACCGGCGATAAGGCGACAGAGGGGGCGGAAAGGGCCCCGCCGGGAGTGGGGGCCCTGGTCGTGGACTCCGCCACACCGACCATGTCGCCTTATTGCCGGCCTTCCCCCTGCGGTTTCCCCGAGGAGACTTCGACCGCCTCTCTCGCCGCGTTCGGGCGAGCGGCTTCGTGCCTGGTCGCAGCGACCGACGAAGAGGCGGGTGACGCTGTCCGAACGCTGTCAGCCGAGTGGAATCGTGCGGTCGACGCGGAAGCTCGCGCTCGGCTCGGTCCCTCGCCAGATCAGTGCGATCCCGCCGGCGCGGAATCGGATCGGTCGCCAGCCGGCCTGGAGCTCCTGCACGACCCGCGCCAGTCTGCCCGGAGCGCTGACCTGCCCGACGCTCAGGTGCGGGGTGAATCCGCCCGGGAAGCGCCGCATGTCGTCGCAGTCGGGGACGGCGGCCTGGAGCGCCGCCTGCAGGTCGATCAGCGGCCCCGGGGGCGTGGGCGCGAGCCAGACGGTGAACCGCCGGCCGCCGTGCGCGAACCACCGGAACTCCGCCAGCTCGAGCTCGAACGGCGCCTGGTCGCCGCAGGCGCCGGCAAGCTTCCGCCCGACCGCGTCGAACTGCTCACGCGGGCGGAACGGATAGAGCAGCGTGACGTGCGGCATCCAGCGGCGGAACTGGCGATCGTGCCGCTCGCGGATCGCCTGGACCGGCCCCCACACGGCCTGCGGCGGGATCAACACAACGGCCGTCGTGTGGGTCTTCTCGGTCATCGATTCCATCTTCTCGCATGGCGGCGGCCGGCGCCAGCGATTTCTCGACGAAGGCGCAGCGCCCGATCCGGCGCCGATCTCCGCATGCGGGAGAAGACCCATATTCTTTTCGGCCAGACTCCGCTACAATGGTTCTGGTCTTGGCACCAGCGGCAGGACGAACGACAACGACAGGAACGATGAGGCTGGCGGTAAACTACTCCCCCCAGGCGGCCCGGCTCCTTGCCGGCGGCCGGATTCGGTTCGACCTCTTCAAGTGCCCGAACTGGCCGCACGTCATCGACGAGGCGGCCCGGCAGCACCCCGTTTACGTACACTTCGACTTCCGTGCCGGACGCGGGGTGCCCGGCGACACGGACTGGTCCCAGGTCGATCGGATGCTGGCCGCGACAGAGACGACGCACGTGAACACCCACCTCGGCCCGTCGGTCCTCGATTTCGACGGGATGTCGCTCCGCACGACCGACCCCGGCGACCGCGCCCGGCTCCTGGACGCAGCGGTGTCCGACGTCGAAGAGCTGTGCAGGCGATTCGGCGCCGACCGCGTCGCCGTCGAGAACCTGATGTGGGTGCCGGACCCGCCCTGGGCCATCCCGGCCCTCGCACTGGAGCCCCGGTTCATCCGAGACGCCGTCCATGCGACGGGCGCCGCCCTCGTACTCGACCTGGCGCACGCCCGCATCTCAGCCCGGCGCCTGGAGCTCGACGAGCGCGAGTACATCGCCGCCCTGCCGACCGAAAGCCTCTGCGAGCTGCACGTCACCGGCCTCCGCCTGGACGACGCCGGGCTGTGGAAGGATCACTTCCCGCTGCGCGAGGCGGGCTGGGACGTGGCCCGCTGGGCATTGGACCGGATCCGGGCCGGAGAATGGGCGAGGCCCTGGGTCCTCGCCTTCGAGTACGGGGGTGTCGACGTGCCCGAGATCTACCGCGCCGACGACGCCGTCCTCGCCGAGCAGGTGCCCCGCCTGCTCCAACTCGTTCGCGCAGCGGGCGGCCGGGGCGACTGACCCGCCGGGCGCAGCGGCGCGCCCCACGGCTACTTCAGCAATCCGAGGCTGAGCGCCATCACGACCATGCCGATAATCGCGCCGATGATCGGGGCGTGTTCGCTGCCGTAAGACCGCGCCGACGGGATCAGCTCGTCGAGCGAAATGGCCACCATGATGCCGCCGACAGCGGCCAGCACGCCGGCCATCACGAACGGATTCTGGATGATGGGCAGGAGCAGAAATCCGGCGACGAGCGCCCCGATCGGCTCGGTGACGCCGGAGAGGAACGACCAGAAGAACGCGCGGCCGCGGCTGCCGGTGGCCGCGTAGATGGGGACGGAGACGGCGACACCCTCGGGGATGTTGTGGACGGCAATGGCCACCGCAATCGCCAAGCCGAGACTCGGGTCGGCGAGCGTCCCGGCGAACGTGGCCATCCCCTCGGGGAAGTTGTGGATGCCGATCCCCAGCGCCACGAGCAGCCCGGTTCGCATCAGCGGGTCCGGTTCGCCCCCGGCCGGGTGGTCGTGATGGGCTCCGAACTCGTGCGGGACGAGCAGGTCGATGAGGAAGTAGCTGCCCATCCCCGCGAAGAAGGCGAGGTGGGCGAGGGCGAATCCGGCGTGCGTGGCGTCGCCGCCGAGGGCGGAGCTGAACCCGTCCACGGCGCCCTGGAGCAGCTCGACGAAAGAGACGTGGATCATGACGCCGGCGGAGAACCCGAGCGCGAACCCGAGGAAGCGCGCCCCGGGCCGCTTGATGACCAGGGCCAGCAGGCTGCCCACCGTGGTGGCGAGCCCGGCCCCCGTGGTCAGTGCGATCGCGGTCCAGAAGTGTTCCGGCATGTCCCTTCCCCCGACTCCTGCCGGGCGACTAGCGGCGCGGGCGGCGCAGGATCGTCCAGCGGCGCCCGTCGGCCTCGATCAGATCGTCCGCTTCTCTCGGGCCCCACGTCCCCGCCTCGTACGTGGCGAGCGCCGCCTCCCGGCGCGCGCACTCGTGCAGGATCGGCTCGAGGAACGCCCAGGCCGCCTCGACCTCGTCCTCGCGGGTGAACAGGGTCTGGTCGCCGAGGGCCGCGTCGAGCAGCAGCCGTTCGTATGCGTCCGGCGGCCGTCGGCCGAAGGCCTCGGCGTAGCTGAAATCCATCTGCAGCGGCTCCAGCTCCATCTCGGGCCCGGGCACCTTGACCTGGAACCGCATGGAGATGCCCTCGTTGGGCTGGATGCGGATGGCGAGGATGTTGGGCTGAAGCGGGCCGGACGGTCGCTGGCGCCGCGAGGCCTGGGAGTAGGCGTTCGCCGTGTTGAACAACACCCGGGGCACCGACTTGAAGTGGACGGAGATCTCGGAGACCCGGGCCGGCATCCGCTTGCCCGTCCGGATGTAGAACGGCACGTCCGACCACCGCCAGTTGTCGATGTACGTCTTGAACGCGACGAACGTCTCGGTCAGCGAGTCCGCGGCCACGCCCTCTTCCTCGCGATATCCCGGTACCGGCTCGCCGCCGACCGCACCGCGGGTGTATTGGGCTCGGACGCAATCGTTGCTGACGCAGTCGTGTGGGATCGGGCGAACGGCGGTCAGCACCTTGACCTTGGCGTCGCGGATCTCGTCGGGCGCGAGCGAACCGGGCGGCTCCATGGCCACCAGGCACAGAAGGTGCATCAGGTGGTTCTGGACCATGTCGCGCAGGGCGCCGGCCTGCTCATAGTAGCCGCCGCGGCCGCCGATCCCCACCGTCTCGCTCACCGTGATCTGGACGTGGTCCACGTATTTCTGGTTCCAGATCGGCTCGAAGATACTGTTGGCGAACCGCAGGACGTGGATGTTCTGGACCGTCTCCTTGCCCAGGTAGTGGTCGATGCGGAAGACCTGGCTCTCGTCGAACACGGCGTGGACGTGCGCGTTCAGGTCGCGGGCGGATGCGAGGTCGCGGCCGAACGGCTTCTCGATGACGACCCGCGACCAGGCTCGGGCCTCCGGGTCCGGGCGGGCCAGGCCCGCTTCGCCGAGCCGCTGGATGATGGAATCAATGGTGCCGGGCGGGACGCTGAGGTAGAAGAGCGCGTTCCCGCGCCCGTCAGGGGATCCGAGCTTCTCGCGCAGCGCGCCGTAATCTTCCGGCTCGCTGTACTCGAGTCGATGATAGGTCAGGCGCCGGGCGAAGTCGGACCATCCCTCGCGGCCGCCGTCCACGTGTTCGCCCAGCATCCGGCGGAACCCGTCGGGATCGTACTCGGTGCGGCCGGCGCCGATGATGCGGAACTGGTCGGGCAACAGCCCCTGCCGGAAGAGGCTGAAGACGGCGGGGATGAGCTTCCGCCGGGTGAGCTCGCCCGAGGCGCCGAAGATGGTCAACGTGAACGGGGAAGGCTGCTGCGCGTCGCGATTCGGCATGCCCCGTCTCCCGACTCGTTCAGTCGGCAGCCGCCCTGACGGCGTCGAGCGCGGCGTCGTAGTTCGGATAGTGGGTGAGCTCCGACACGACCTCCTTGTAGACGATCTTGCCGTCCCGGTCGATCACCCAGATCGAGCGCGCCAGCAGGCCCATGTCCTTCACCAGGACGCCGTACGACAGCCCGAACGAGTGCCATACGTGGTCGGACAGCACCCGCACGCGGTCGACCTTTTCGGCCTCGCAGAATCGCTTCTGCGCGAACGGCAGGTCCATGCTGACCGTCAGGACCGCCACGTCATCCGGCAATGTCGCCGCTTCCTCGTTGAAGCGCTTCGTCTGGGTGGCGCAGACGCCGGTGTCCAGGCTCGGCACGGCGCTGATGAGCAACACCTGATCCTCGAAGTCGGCCAGGGTGACGCGGTTGAAATCGCCGTCGACGACGTGGAAATCGGGCGCGACGCTCCCGACCTGGGGCTGTTTCTCGCCGGCGAGCAGCGTGAGCGAGTCGCCCTTCATCGTCACTGCGTCCGGGTATTCCTTCGCCATGCTCAGTTCTCCTGTGTCCACCACATTGTCGATGATCGGGCACGCGCAACAGCCCGCCGATCCGGCCGCAAGCAGGACGAACGCGAGCACGGCCCACTCCCCCGCGTGATCGCCGGCCCTCCGGCGTTCGATCGTGCGGTCGGTCAGACGTTCCCCCCTTCGAAGTTCCACTGCTCCTCCCGCATGAACCAGTCGGGGGTCCGCTCGAAGTATTCGAGCGTGTTGTCGAGGACCTGCAGGTGGAACCGCTCGATCCCCGCCAGGACGCGGCAGAGGTTCTCGACCGCGTCGTCGTCGGCCTCGTCGGCCCACGTCTCGTAGGCGTCGATCGATTCCTTCTCCACGTCGCGGCCGGCGTGAATGGCCTGAATGTCGCTCTCGGATCCGGCCAGGTTCCGCAGCGTCTGCTCGGGCACGTCGGCGAAGATGTGCCGCAGGCGCGCGTACAGGCTCCTGTTCGCCTCGGCCGAGCTGTCGACTCCGGGCACGTTCTCCTCGATCCATCTCTTGTGGTCGAGCTCGTCGTCGGCCAGCGACCGAAACATTTTCGCGACCAGCTCGGTCGACGCCTTGTCGGCGACGTCCACGTAAAACGCCCGGCCGTCGTCTTCCAGCTTGATGGCCGCCCGGGCGACTTCCTCTCTGCTCACCGTCATGTCCCAGCTCTCCTTTCCCGTTCTGGACCCGGGGCGTGCGGCCTACGTGGCCCACAGGCCGTGGACGTTGCAGTGCTCGCGCGCGGTCACCTCGTCGGGCGCGGCCTCGACGGCGAAGACCGCGGCCGGCTCGGCGCCCGGCTCTAGAAACTCGCGATAGGCCTTGCCCTCGTGGACCAGTTCGATCCACTCGATGTAGTGCTTGTCGAGCATCGGGTGCGGCACGCTGCCCACGGTCACCTTCAGGCCGCCGTCGGACGCCTCGATGACCGGGACGTGCTTCTCCTTCCCCTCGTCGGCCGTCTTCGCCTCGAGCCGTTCCATTGGGGCGCCACAACAGTCCAGCCCGCCCCGCCCGCCGGTCAGCACCTCAACTGCATACACCGGGTAGCAGCTTCCAGGAGCAGCTTCACCTCGGCGCGTTCGTTTTTGAGGGCCTTCAGGCTTGTGGTCAGGAGCGTTTCGATCTGCTCCTGTCCGTCGAGGTCGGCCCATTCGTCGTCGGAGTAGATCGGAAACAGGGACAACTGCTCCTGCGGCGTTTCGAGGGCCTCCAGCCGGCGTTCAAGTGTGGTGCGGATAGCGGTCGTGCTCGATACCACCAGACGCTGCATCAGGATCATCAGAAACCCAAAAGATAAAAGCACACGTGTGTGAGAAGGTTTTTCCTTCAAATTTTTGAAATATTTAACAAAACCAGTCATTCCAAAATGAAGCACTAACCATT
>JAWODX010000598.1:0-2763 GCA_046483085.1 Planctomycetota bacterium | reverse complement strand
GCTCGGCACGTGGCAGGGCATCTACTTCTGCGAGTTCGACGGCCCCCGCAACCGGCGGGTCTTCGTGAAGGCGATCGGGGGGAAGTAGACGCAGGTTCGCGCAGATCCCGCAGATTCCAACGGCTCGGGTGGCGAAGCGCTTGGGCTCAACCACGAAGACACAAAGGGCACAAAGGATCACGAAGAGAAATGGAACCACGACGACACAACGACACGACGCACGGGATGCAATGTATTCCGTCGTGTCGTCGTGTCGCCGTGGTCCGTTCTTGCTTCTCCCTTCGTCCCACTTCCTGTGCTTGGTGCTGAAAAGGTTTCCCCCGTTTCACCTCCTGCCACTCCGTTACGCGCCCATCCCGCAGCTCAAATGTCACGTGGCACTCGGCTCGACGTAGAGGCGCGCGTAGAGGGTGACGGGGGCGTCGGCTTCGAAGTCGGCGGAGGCCTCGGCGACGAGGCCGAGGGTGTCGCCGTCGCTCAGCTCGAAGTCCCAGCCGTCGACGCGGGCGGAGCAGGCGCCGCTGCTCAGCTCACATTCCTCGCCGGCGGGGACGTCGTACTCGGTCCAGTTGTCGATCTCGCCGTCGTCGCGGCTGTCGGCGGAGCCGGCCTTGCGCGGGGTGAGCGTGATCGACCCGGCGGTGATGTTGGTGGCGAAGACGGCGCGGATGGCGGTGACGCGCCCGGCGGGGAGCTCGATCTCGCCGGCGCCGGTCGAGGTGGTGTCCACGTCGGGCACGGCGAGTGCCTTGGTCCAGGGGCCGGACTCGTCGCCGGTCGAGATGGCGCAGGTGAACGCGAACCATCGGCCGGTGTCGGCGGCGATCTTGAACCCGTTGTGGAGCTCGTCGACCTGGCGGTCGATGGTGACGCCGGGGCCGGGCTCGAGGTCGACGTGCCCGGTGACGCGGTCGGCCTGGCTGTCGCCGTAGCGGAAGAGGCTGTAGACGCCGCGTGCGGTCGCGTCGGAGCCGATCTCGCCGTCGTTGCCGGCGCCGGGGGTCGCGGCGCCCGGGCTGCCGTGGAGCGAGCGGTACCGCTCGTTGCGCCGGGCCTGGGTGGCGAGTTCGCGCAGCCCCGGCGGGCGGAGCGCGACGAAGTCGGACAGGTCGGTCGTGAGCTCCAGGTCCATCCGGCCGCGGCCGAGGTGGTAGGCGGCGCCGAGCACGACGGCGCCGAGCGACTCGAACCCGGTGTCGACCGGCTCGCCGTCGTCGTCCTGCGCGGCGAGGTCGAGCCGGTGGCCGAGGTTCGAGAGCGACCAGTCGAGCGCGGCCAGCCGGACGGTCCCGGCGTAGACGATGTCCCTGGTCGCGGCGAGCAGCTCGGCGGCCAGGTCGGCGTAGGCCGACTCCTGCTCGGGCCGCGTGAACGCCTCGTCGTAGATGCGGCGGACGACCTCGACCGGGTTCTCCGGCTCGGTGTAGGCGGTGCCCTCGTAGCCGGCGGCGGGCGCGCGGGCCGAGAGCGGGTCGCCGAGGTAGGCGTAGACGAGGGCGAGGTCGTCGGCGCACTCGGCCTCGCCCTCGGCGTACTGGTCGCCGGTGGTGGCGGGCTGGGCGAGGAGGAGGACGCCGTCTTCGAGGTCGAAGTCGGCGGGGACGGGCGCCCAGGCGCCGTCGACGGCGCGGCGGTAGACCTGGGGGCCGCGGGCGGGGTGTCCGTCGCCGAGCCCGGTTGGCTCGGGCAGGGCGTGGGCCATCCGGCGCTTCGAGGCGTCGGAGATGCGGAACCGGCGGAACACGCGGCCGTACGTCTCGGCGAGGTCGGTGTCGAAGCACTTCGCCCAGGTCCAGTCCGCCTCGTCGCCCGGGTCCCAGTGCTTCTCGAGCCCGCCGCCGGAGAGGGTGACGGTGCGGGTGATCGGGCGGCGCGGGCCGACGATCCGGACGGCGGTGGCCCGGCCGGCGGTCGACGGCCGGAGCAATGCCGAGAGCGGCCTGTCGGTCGAGTTATAGGTGATCGTCTTGGCGGGCAGGTCGGCGACCCGCTCGAAGTGGAACGTGCGCGTGTCGGGATCGGCGAGCACGCGGTGGCCGCGCTGGCGGCGCAGGAGCTCGACGAGTCCGGCGTCGAAGTCGGTCGAGTCGAGCACGATCTTCGTCGGCACGACGTCGAGCGCGTCGAGCTCGGCGCTGACGTAGCCGGTGGCGGGCGCCTCGCCGATCGCGCCGACCGCCCGGAGCGCCGAGTCGTGCTCGTCGAACAGCCATGCGATCATCTCGCCGACCGTCATCTCCGCCCGGTCGGCGTCGTAGTCGTCGTCGTCCTCGGGCGCGTTGAACACGACGCGCGGGAAGCCGTAGTCGGGGTCGCGGACGGTCACGTCCTTGGCGAGTTCGCGGAGCCCGAGGCAGGTGTAGACGACACGCTCAGCGTTCGGGGTGCCGTCGCAGTCGACGCGCTTGACGCGGCCGCGGAAGCGTGCGACGTCGTCGACGGAGAAGACGACCTCGTCCTCGACGCCGAAGTCGGCGTCGGTGTGTGCCTGGGAGTTCCAACTGCGCATAGGCCCAGGCGCGCAAGTATTTGCAGGAGCGGTAATAAGCACTGAGATCGACGAAATGATCCTGCAAACAACGAACATACGACCAGGTGCTCTCGCAATCACCCACCGTGAACGTTGCCTCAGCCGGATCTCCCGGTTCCACTGGCATTTTGACGATACCCGAATCCCCATCGAAGTGATCGTGCGCAATGCAAAGTTTGGCCTCCTCGTCGTCAGAAGATTCTAGATCGGATACAGAGATTCCTTGAGGTCCG
>JAWODX010000307.1:0-8566 GCA_046483085.1 Planctomycetota bacterium | reverse complement strand
CATCCTCGGTCCGGACGGCGCCGTCACCTGGCGGGTGAGGGAAGAGGAGGTGCTGACCGCGTCGCGCGACGCCGACCAGAGAACGACTCCGGGCGAGCCGACGCTGCTGAAGGACCTGGGGCCGCTGGTCCTCTTCGCCGACGCCGCGTTCGGCTACCCGCATCTGTTGGGCGAGACGCGGCTGGTTCGGTCGGAGCCGCCGCTCGCCGGCGACGACGAGCTCCTCTGGGTCCAGGTCCGGAAGCGCCCCGGGACGCCCGAGCGATTCGTGGAGCTGCTCGCGCTGATCAAGGCGCCGGCGACCATCTGGCTCGGGCTGTCCCCGGCGACCGGCTGGCCGATGCGGCACGTCGTGCGCGGCGAGTCGATCGACTTCGTGTCGCGCGTCAAGCGGATCGACCTGACCCCCAGGCTCGGCGGGGTGTTCGACGTGCCGGACGACGTGCAGGCGAAGCTCGAAGGGTCCGCATCCGGAGAGGGGGACGAATGAGGTGTCTGCCGGCGGCGATGCTGCTCGTGCTGGCCTGGGCCGGCCCGGCGCCCGGCGCCGAGGGCGAGGTGCCGATCGAGCGGTTCGCGAAGCTCACGCGGGACACAAAGGCGGCCCGTGCCGAGACGGCGATCGAGCTGGCGCACCCGGAGCGCGACCTGGGGATCGAGATGACGGGTACGCTGTGGCTGGACGTCGCGACCGGCCGCATGCGCGTTCGCGCCGTCATCACGAAAGGCGAGGAGGCGGGGAAGGGCGCGACGATCCTGCTCCGGCCGGACGGGCTCGTCCGCTGGCGATGGACCAAAGACGGGCCGACCGACGTCTCGCGCGACCTGAAGCGGACCGCCCGGCCCGGCCAGCTCAAGCCGTCCGACGATCTCGCACCGGTCAACCCGCTGCTCGACGCCGCACTCGGTTACCCGCACCTGGCCCGCGAGGCGACGCTGGTGAAAACCACGTCGCCGCTGAAGCAGAAGGACGAGCTCGTCTGGGTCGAGGTGCGCCGCAAGCCCGGCCTCGAACATACCGTCTTCTTCCGGTCCACGTTCCTCCGCGCGCCGGGGGCCAGGCTCCTCGTCGGGTTCTCGGGGAAGACCGGCTGGCCGATGGCCTGGCAGATCCGGACCGACGCCCTGACGTTCACCCTGCGCGTCACGAAGCTCGACCTCGGCCCCGACCTTGACGGCGCATTCGACATCGCCGACGACGTCCGCGCGACGCTCGAGCAAAAGGAGGAGGGCGGCGTCGGGACACCGGAGGCCGAGTGACCCCGGCGGCGTCCGGGCCCCTTCGCCCGGGCGGCCCCATTACGGTTGCTTCTATTGAAGCATGTACTACCAAAGGAACACCGGGGAGAAACCCCTTTTGAAAAAGCGGCTTTCTCCCCGGGCCGCTCTTCCTCAAAACTCCGGGGAAATGCGGTCTGTGGACCGCATTTCCACAGAAGTTCTTGGAGGGGGTGCGGGGGAAACCTTCTTTCAAGAAGGGTCCCCCGCGTTCCATTATCCATACAGGGACCAATAACACGGGATGTCGAGGCGTGACAGATCGTTCTCGCGAAGCCGCGCAGGGCGGTCTATAATAGGGGCATGAAGAAATCCATCTCACACGACCGCGCGGACGAGACCCCCGAGGCGAAGGCCCGCTGGTTTCAGTCGCTGACGATGAGTGAGCGCCTGGAGACGTTCTGCGAGTTCTACGAACTCGCCGTCGCGCTGAACCCCAGGTTACGGGAGAAGAGGCGTGCTCAACAACCTGAAGGACGTGTTCGCGTGCTTGAACTCCCATGAGGTGCGGTACCTGGTCATCGGGGGAGTGGCCGCCATCGCGCACGGCACCAACCGCCTGACGTACGATCTCGACATCCTGATCGACCCCACGCCGGACAACGCAGAGCGCCTCCTGGCGGCGCTGGAGGAGGCGGGGTTCGGCACCGCGAGTCTGACGACCCCCGCCGAACTGCTCGACACCGAGATCACGATCTTCAAGGACCGGGAACGCGTCGACGTGCAGACGAAGACGCCGGGCATCGAGTTCGACGCCGCGTGGTCGAGCCGACAAACTGCCGTCTTCCGTGGTCAACCGTTCTTCGTCCTCTGCAAGGACGAACTGATCGCCTCGAAGCGCGCGGCCGGGCGCGACGTCGACCTGGAGGACGTCCGCCTCCTGCTGCTCGACGAGGGCGCCGAAAAGCACGATGCCGGCGACAAAACATGACGCGGGACCCGGCCGAGGAGGAGGGAGCGGCGATGATGAAGCGAGTATGCGTGCTCGGGCTGGTGTGTGTGACGCTGCTGGCGGCGGGCTGCGCGGTCCGGCCCCCGACCGAGGCCGGCCCGCCGGCGGCCCGGCCGGAGTCGTCCGCACAGAGCCTGTACCTGGTCCGCCACGGCAATGCGAAGCCGGCGGCGGCGGACCCGGAGCGGCCGCTCACCGCGAAGGGCACGGCCGACGTCAAGAAAATCGCGAGCTTCCTCCGGGCGCTTGGGCTCCGGGTGGACGTGGTCTGGCACAGCGGCCTGACTCGTGCGCGGGAGACGGCCGAGCTGCTCGCCCCGGCCTTCGCCGGGCCGCCCCCGGTCGCCGAGCATGCCGGCCTGAAGCCGCGCGATCCGGCAGGGCCGATTCTGCAGGACCTGGCTGCGGCGAAGAAGAGCGTGGTGATCGTCGGGCACCGGCCGTGGCTCGCCGCTGCGGCGGCGGAGCTGCTTGCGGGCGGCCAACGCAGCAGCCCGATCGACGTGGCGGAAGGAGCGGTCGCCTGCCTGGAGCGGGGTGCCGACGGCCTCTGGCGTCTCCGCTGGGTGATTACTCCGGGACTGCTGCGCCGGGGACAGGGGCGCTGAACGGAGAACGCGGGCGATGAACGATACCGACGACCTCAAGCGCTACCGCGAGAGCGAGCAGCGCGGCCGCGAGCGCCAGATCGAGATCCTGCGCGGGATGACGATGGAGCAGCGGCTGCGCGTCGCCGAGGCGCTCTACCGCGATGCCCGCGAGCTCCGGGCCGCGGGCGTCCGGATGCTCCATCCCGACTGGACCGACGAGCAGGTTCAGGAAGAAGTCAGGCGGAGTTTTCTACATGTCGGAAGGTAGCGAAGTATTCCCCATCTTCGTCCGCCCGCTGAGTGGATGCTCCGCGCGAACGTCGTGTCGTCGTGGTGGGGATTCGGCCGGCGGCTACTGCCCCCGCTCGGCGGCGCAGCGGCGGGCGATGCAGGCCTTGATGAAGTCGCGGAAGAGGGGGTGGGGCCGCAGCGGGCGGCTCTTGAACTCGGGATGGAACTGGGTGGCGACGAACCACGGGTGGCCGGGGACCTCGACGATCTCCCCCAGCCGCTTCTCCTCGTACTCGCCGGCGACGATCATCCCGCGCTCTTCGAGCGTATCGCGGTACTCGTTGTTCAGCTCGTACCGGTGACGGTGGCGCTCGGAGATGCGCCCGGTCCGATACGCCTTGCTGGAGAACGTGTCCTTCCGCAGCTTGCACGGATAGGCGCCGAGCCGCATCGTCGCGCCCTTGTCCCTGATGCGGCGCTGCTCGGGCAGGAGGTCGATGACCGGGTGGGCGGTCCGCGGGTTGAACTCGGTGCTGTTGGCGCCCCCGAGCCCGCAGACGTTGCGGGCGAACTCGATGACGGCGACCTGCATCCCGAGGCACAGGCCGAGGAACGGGACGTCGTTCTCGCGGGCGTAGCGGACGGTCTCGATCTTGCCCTCGCTGCCGCGGTCGCCGAACCCGCCGGGGACGAGGATGCCGTCGACCTTGCTCAGCTCGGCCTCGAGGTCCTCGCGCTCGACGTTGACGTAGCGGATGTCGACGCGGACCTCGTTGGCGGTCCCGGCGTGGAGCAGGGCGTCCCAGATGCTCTTGTAGGCGTCCTTGAGCTGGACGTACTTGCCGGCGACGCCGACGGTGACGGTCTCGGCGGCCCGGCGGATGGTGGCCACGTAGTCGTCGAACCGGGCGAGGGTGTCCCGGCCGTCGGGCTGCTTCTGGAGCGCGAGCTGGTCGAGGATGATGTCGCCGAGGCCGAGCCGCTCGAGCTCGCCGGGGACCTCGTAGATGGAGGTCCGGACGTCGAGCTCTTCGATGACGGCGTGGACGGGGACGTTGCAGAAGAGCGAGATCTTCTCCTTGATCTCGGGGGTGATCGGTTTTTCGGTGCGGCAGATGATGGCGTCGGGCTGGAGGCCGATCTCGCGCAGTTTCGCGACGCTCTGCTGGGTGGGCTTGGTCTTCATCTCCTGGGCGGCGCGGAGGTAGGGGACGAGGGTGACGTGGACGTAGCAGACGCTGTCGCGGCCGACGTCGAACCGGAACTGGCGGATCGCCTCGAGGAAGGGGAGGCCCTCGATGTCGCCGGTGGTTCCGCCGACCTCGACGATGACCACGTCGTGCCGCGGGGCGAGCCGCCGGATGCACGCCTTGATCTCGTCGACGACGTGCGGGATGACCTGGACAGTCCCGCCGAGGAAGTCGCCCCGCCGCTCCTTCATCAGGATCGTGTCGTAGATCGACCCGGTCGTGATGTTGTTCACCTGGCCCATGTTCTTGTCGAGGTACCGCTCGTAGTTGCCGAGGTCGAGGTCGGTCTCGGCGCCGTCGTCGGTCACGTACACTTCGCCGTGCTGGTACGGGCTCATCGTGCCGGGGTCGACGTTCAGGTACGGGTCGATCTTGAGCATGTTGACGCGCAGGCCGTACGACTGGAGCAGGGCGCCCGTCGAGGCCGCGGTGATCCCCTTGCCGAGCGAAGAGACGACGCCGCCGGTCACGAATACGTATTTCGTCATGTCGGCTCCCATTCCGACCACGACGGCACGACGACACGACGAAGATCACCGCAGCGTCGTGCCGTTGTGGCGTCGTGGTTCGTTGCGGTCATTCCCATTCGATGGTTCCGGGCGGCTTGGAGCTGACGTCGTAGACCACCCGGTTGACGCCCTGGACCTCGTTGATGATGCGGTTGGCGGCGCGGGCGAGCACGTCGTGGGGCAGGCGCGCCCAGTCGGCGGTCATCCCGTCGCGGCTGGTCACGGCCCGGAGTGCGACGACGCTGGCGTAGGTCCGCTCGTCGCCCATCACGCCGACCGCCTTGCCCGAGAGGAGGACGGCGAACGCCTGCCAGACCTCGCGGTAGAGGCCGGCCCGGCGGAGCTCGTCGATGAAGATCGCGTCGGCGTGCCGGAGGAGCTGGAGCTTCCGCCGCGTCACCGGGCCGATGACGCGGACGGCGAGCCCGGGGCCGGGGAACGGATGCCGCCAGATGACCGACTCGGGCAGGCCGAGCTCCTCGCCGACCCGCCGCACCTCGTCCTTGAACAGGTGGCGGAACGGCTCGATCAGCTCGAACCCGATCCGGGCGGGCATCCCGCCGACGTTGTGGTGCGTCTTGATCACGGCCGACGGGCCGCCGAACGCCGAGCGGCTCTCCACCACGTCCGGGTACAGCGTGCCCTGGGCCAGGTACTTGAACTCGCCCAGCCCGCGGACCGCGCGCTCGAACACGCGGATGAACGTCTCGCCGATGATCCGCCGCTTGCGCTCGGGGCCGCGCACCCCGCGCAGCCGCTTCAGGAATTCGTCCGACGCGTTCACCGACTTCAGGTTCAGCCCCAGCGACTTCTTGAACGTCCGGACGACCTCGCGCGCTTCGTTCCTGCGGAGCAGGCCGTTGTTCACGAACACGCACTGGAGCCGGTCACCGATCGCCCGGTCGAGCAGGCAGGCGAGAACGGACGAGTCGACCCCGCCGCTCATCGCGCAGAGCACGCGGTCGTCGCCCACCTGCTCGCGGAGCCTGGCGATCTCGGTCTCGACGAACGCCGCCATCGACCAGTCGCCCCGGCACCCGGCGATGCGGAACAGGACGTTCCGCAGCATCTCCGTCCCTGTCGGCGTGTGGACGACCTCGGGGTGGAACTGGAGGCCGTAGAGCTGGCGCCGCGGGTCCGCCATCGCGGCCACCGGCGAGCTGGCGCTGACCGCGAGCACCTCGAACCCGGGCGGGAGCTCCTCGACCCGGTCGCCGTGGCTCATCCAGACCGCGAGCCGGTCGCCGAGCCCGTTGAACAGCCCGCACCGCTTCTTGACGTCGATGAACGCGCGGCCGTACTCGCGCCGGTCCGAGCCGAGCACCACCCCGCCCAGCGTCCGGGCCATGAGCTGCATCCCGTAGCAGATGCCGAGGACCGGGACGCCGAGCTCGAAGATGGCCGGGTCGCAGCGCGGGCTGCCGTCCTGGTGGACGCTCGCCGGTCCGCCGGACAGGATGATCGCCCGGGGCCGCCGCCCGGCCAGCACCTCGGCCGGGACGTCCGGCATGAGGATCTCGGAGTACATGCCGAGCTCGCGGACGCGCCGGGCGATGAGCTGGGTGTACTGGGAGCCGAAGTCGACGATGGCCACCATCTCGGCCGGGCCGTCGAGCGGCCCGTCCGTCCCGGTCGCTGCGCGTTCGGTGCTAGACTTCGCTTTCTTGCTCATACGTCGAATAGAAATACGGCGTGAACGCTTCGAACTCCGCCGCGCAGGTGTCGACGGACTTGAAGACCGGCGCCAGCCCGAGTTCCTTTCGCATCGCCCGCATCTCGCGCTCGGTCGTGTCGCGCAGCCGCGCCAGTTGCACGTCGCTGAAGCCGTACTCCTTCGCCCGCCGCAGCAGGTCGGGCGTCAGCTCGGGCGCCCCCTTCAGCTCGTCTTCGAGCTCGACGAGCTGCAGGATGTTGTCGAGGAACCACGGGTCGATCAGGCTGAGCCGGTGGACCTCGTCGACGGTCATCCCGTCCTGGAACGCCCGCTTGACGGCGAACACGCGCTGCGGGCCGGGGACGGCGAGGCTGGACCGCAGCTCTTCGGGCGGCAGGTCGGGAACGATGTCGTCCAGCCCGTAGACGCCGATGTCGAGCGACCGGAGCGCCTTCTGCAGCGACTCCTTGAACGTGCGGCCGATGGCCATGGCCTCGCCGACCGACTGCATCGACGTGGTGAGCACGGGCCGGGCGCCGGCGAACTTCTCGAACGTGAACCGCGGGGCCTTCGTCACGCAGTAGTCGATCGTCGGCTCGAAGCAGGCGGGCGTCTCGCGCGTGATGTCGTTCCGGATCTCGTCGAGGGTGTATCCGACGGCGAGCTTGGCGGCGATCTTGGCGATGGGAAACCCCGTCGCCTTCGAGGCGAGCGCGGAGCTCCGCGAGACGCGCGGGTTCATCTCGATGACGAGCATCTCGCCGTCGGCGGGGTTGACGGCGAACTGGATGTTGGAGCCGCCGGTCTCGACGCCGATCCCGCGGATGATGGCGATGGCCGCGTCCCGCATCGCCTGGTACTCGCGGTCGGTCAGCGTCTGCGCCGGGGCGACCGTGATGCTGTCGCCCGTGTGGATCCCCATCGGGTCCACGTTCTCGATCGAGCAGATGATGACGACGTTGTCCATCTTGTCGCGCATCACCTCGAGCTCGTATTCCTTCCAGCCGATCACCGACTGCTCGATGAGCACCTGCGTGGTCGGGCTGGCGTCGAGCCCGCGCTGCACGAGCTCGCGGAACTCCTCGACGTTGTAGGCGGCGCCGCCGCCGGTGCCGCCCAGGGTGAAGCTGGGGCGGATGATGAGCGGCAGCCCGATCTCCTCACGGATCGACTCCGCCTGGTCCGTCGTCCGGGCGATCCCGCTGGCGGCGACGCGCAGGCCGAGGTCGTGGATCGTCTGGCGGAACTCCTCGCGTGACTCGGCCCGCGAGATCGCCTCCGGCGACGCGCCGATCATCTCGACCCCGTGCTCGGCGAGCACCCCGCGCTCGGCGAGCTCCTCGGCCACGTTCAGCCCCGTCTGGCCGCCGACCGTCGGCAGGAGCGCGTCCGGCTTCTCCCGGGCGATCACCGCGGCGACGACGTCGGGGACGATCGGCTCGACGTACGTCGCGTCGGCCATCTCGGGGTCGGTCATGATCGTGGCCGGGTTGCTGTTGATGACCACGACGTGGAACCCGTCGGCCCGCAGGACCTTGCACGCCTGGCAGCCGGAGTAGTCGAACTCGCACGCCTGGCCGATCACGATCGGCCCCGAGCCGATGATCAGGATCTTGTGGATGTCGTCACGACGCGGCACCGCTTCCTCCGGGGAACGGAAAGGAAAAAGGGGAAAGGGGGAAAATGGAAAACGGGACGGTGACTGTCGCCGCTCGCCGAGCGGCGACAACAGAAGGTTCCTTTTCCCATTTCCCCATTTCCCACTTTCCCTTTACTTCTTTGTCTCCATTAATTCGACGAACTCGCCGAACAGGTAGTGTGCATCGTGCGGGCCGGCCGAGGCCTCGGGGTGGAACTGGGCCGAGAAGACCGGCCGGTCCGCGCACCGGATGCCCTCCAGCGTCCCGTCGTTCAGGTTGATGTGGGTGATCTCGGCCGCGCCCTCCGGCAGCGAGTCGATGGCCACGCAGAAGCCGTGGTTCTGCACCGTGATCGCCACCTTCCCGGTCGCCGTATCGCGGACCGGGTGGTTCGCGCCGTGGTGGCCGAACTTGAGCTTGAACGTCTTGCCGCCCAGCGCCTGGCCGAGCATCTGGTGGCCG
>JAWODX010000295.1:0-3307 GCA_046483085.1 Planctomycetota bacterium | reverse complement strand
TGGCTTCCTGCGCGGGCGTGGCGCTATCCATTACCTTAACGGTGAAGTTGGCCGTTTCTTCCCCTGTCGGGGTGCCGGAAATCTCACCGGTGGCGGGGTCCAAAGTCAACCCGGCCGGCAAGCTGCCCTCTGATATGCTCCAGGTATAGGGTTCCGCTCCATCGCTAGCCTCGAGTGTTTCACTGTAAGCTGTTCCTACCCAGCCAGCGGGTAAATTAAGTGTGTCAATAGTTAGAGATTCGTCTTGTGCTAAGACGGCAGCAGGCTGGCAAACAGCCAGTAAGCTTGCCATCACGAGACAGAAGCTAAAAATCACTCTTCCTATTTTCATTACCTTACCACCTCACGTAAATTTTTCCTACAAGAACGAGGATCTAAAATCAATATTCCCTACTTGGCCAGAAGCTCTTTAACCTTATCGGTTAGGGCAGGGAGCACCTTCTTCCAGTCTCCCACAATACCAAAGCGGGCCTCTCTGAAGATATTTGCCTCGGGGTCTTTATTTATGGCAACAATGGTCTTGGCACCACCGGCACCGGTCATGTGCTGACTGCTGCCGGAAAGGGCAACCGCGATGTAAAGGTCAGGGGTAATAATCTTACCCCGGCGCGCGTACCCGGGGACGACGTGGTGGAGCCAGTGGCGCGGATACTCGCCCTCCGTCGGCCAGAGCCAGAGCCGGAGCATCTGCCCGTCGAGCTCGATCGCCTTCTCGTATTGCTGCCAGAAGTGCCGGACGGCCGCGGTCAGCGTTCCGCCGCGGCCGCGGACCCGAAACAGCCCGTCCGTTCGCTCGCCCCGCTTGAACGACTGCCGGTCTCCCGACACGACGGACAGGAAATCGTCGAACCGCCAGCCCTGGTGGTGCCGGTCGATCGGCCGCCGGTGCACCTGCAGCACCTTCAGCTTGCCCGGCTGCTGCACCCCCTCGCAGTCGGCGACGAGTTCCCCTCCCAGCCCGAGACCGAGCTCCACGGCCATCCCGTCGAACGTGAACCACTCCGGGTTCGGCTTCCCCTCCCGCTCCGTATAGCCGTGCGCCCCTTCGTTCTGCAGCCAGGCGTGGAGCTTGACGAACCGCCGCCCGGCATACGCCGTGATCCGAACCGTGTATCGGAGGAGCCCGTCGTGGAGGCCGGGATACTTCCCCCGGAGGCAGACGATGGCCTTCATCGGCCCGGCCTGCTCGACGGTCACCTCGTCCGGGCGCGCCGCCCCGACCCGCTTCCCGTCCTTCGTCACGATCACCAGGCCCTTGCCGCCTCCCGTCACCTGCTCCTTGCCGTCGACGGTGATCGACTTGAACAGGTTGAACGCGTTGAGGTCGATGGTGAACTGGAGCGGCCCCGACGAGACCGTCACCGCGTCCCGCCCCTTCTTCACCTTCACCGGCGCCTTCGGGGCGACGTTCCCGCCGTCGTCCCGGACCACGAGCGTCGCCTTGCCGCCCGCGGGCAGGTCGACCTGGGTGTCCATCAGTGCCCAGCGGACCGAGCCGTCCGGCCACGGCGCGAGCTCGATGAACTGGGCCGGGACGTGCTTCCCGCCCACCGAGACGGAGAGCCGGGCGACGTCGTCGACGGCACCCCGCGCGAAGGGGATCCCGGCCGTCACCACGCCGGGCGTCCGCGCGGTGTCTGCGTCGTCGGCCACGGTCGTTTCGATCTCGACGGCGGCGGCACTGGCGGCGATCATCACGGCCATCCACGCCAGGCCGATCCGCCGGGTTGCCCGGATTTGCAGTGTGTGTCTCATCCGCATGCGGTTCCGCCTCCAGTTGACGGTTCTATTCCTCGAGCGCCTTCGCCACCTCGGCGGCGAGGCGGAAGAGCTGCTCGGTCCGTTCGTTCCAGCCCGAGCTGATGAACCACGCCCGTCCCTCGCCCTGCGCGTGCAGGCCCATCCGGATCCGCTTGTCCAGCGCCGCCCGGCAGCGCGTCGCCAGGTCCTCGCCGATCTGCGCCCGCTTCTCCTTGTCGGTCAGCGCCTTCTCGATGAAGACGCGGGCCTCGACCTCCTGGACGTTCTCGCGGAACGCCTCGGACCGGACGGTGGGGACGGCGCCGTCCCGCCCGCGCCCCAGCAGGTACGGGATCCCGTAGTTCAAGTTGAGCTGGCCCCAGTAGCTCTCGGGGTATCGGCCGGCGAGACTGTATCGGACCCGGCCGCGCCCGTCGGGCAGGACGATCCAGAAGTCGGCGCCGAGGCGACCGAGCCCGCGGGCGCCCTTCGCCTTGCCGTAGACGCTCTCGCTGCGCGATTTGGCACCGACCCACTTCTCCAGCTTGATCCGATGCTCGACCAGCGTGCTGCGCATCGACATCTCGCGCGGGTAGTACGCGATCCAGAACGAATTCCGCCAGCCGTGGCCGTAGCCCCGCGACGGGTCGACCGGACTGCAGCCGATGCCCCACAGGGCGATCGCCATCCCCAGGTCGTAGCCCTTCCAGTTCGTGCAGTAGTAATGGGAATGGGCCGCCCACAGCGGATCCTCGACGCCCGTGGTGATGTCGTCCATCGCCTGCTTCGTCGGGCGGACGTCGCCGATCAGGCCGTAGAGCATCGAGCCCTCCAGCCCGCGTTTCTTGAGAACCGGGAGGATGCCCTCGTTGAATTTCTTCCAGAACGCCTTCGCCTCCGGCGTGCCCCAGGCCGGCCCCTTGCGCTTCTTCAGCTTGTCCCGCTTCTTGTCCCACAGCGTGTACATGATCGGCTTGTCCTTGGTGCGGCGTGCGGAGCCGGCGCCGCCCGCGTGGCCCATCGATGCCAGCGGCTCCCAGCAGTAGAGGATCACGCCGGGGATCTTGCCCAGGTGCTTCGTCGCCACGTCGAGGTACTTCTCGACGATGGTGAAGTTCGGTCGGAGCTCGCCGTCCTCGCGGACCCAGCGGACCATCGCATGCTCGTTGCCCCAGTGGGTGCGGCGGATCGCGGTGACGAACAGCGTCTTCACCGCCAGGGGCTTGAGCAGCGAGAACGTGCGGTCGAGCAGCTTCAGGTGCTCGTCGCTCCAGAGCTCGACGTCGTACGCCATGGCGAGGGACTCCGGCGACTGGGCCACGTCCATCCGGGTCACAAACTCGTTCGCGTCGGGAAACGTCCAGTCGTTCACCCGCAGCTTCAGTGGGACTTCGACCGGCTCGACGCCGTCGGCGGTGATGGTCACGGTGGCTTCGTAGTCGCCGGGCTTCGCGTCGGCGGGCACATCCACGTTGATCCAGATCGGCTGGCAGGAGCCACCGTGCTGTTTGTAGACAGGAACCGTCTCGAGCGGCTCGTCCTCGAGCGAGTCGAACGCACCGTACTC
>JAWODX010000475.1:0-6183 GCA_046483085.1 Planctomycetota bacterium | reverse complement strand
GGCAAGGGGACCGCACTCCTGGCCTACGAGCGCCAGCAGGCCGGCGGCGGCGTGGCCGTCGAGTACCGCCTGCTCCGCGAAGAGCCGGACCGGACACCGCCGGCACTCGCCCATACCCGCCAACTCGCGCCGACCCGCATCGCGCTCGTCTTCGACGAACCGCTCGACCCGGCGAGCGTCCGGGATGCATCATTCGAGATCGACGGGCTCGAGGTGAAGTCCGCCCGCTTCAACGACCGGCCGGACGCGCTCGCCCGCCAGGTCGTCATCGAGACGGCGAAGGCGACGCCCGGCCGGACGTACCGGCTCACCGTCGCGGGCCTGAAGGACCGCGCGGGGAACGCGACGAAGCCCCGCCCGCTCGAGCTGGTCGTGCAGCCCGGCACGGCGTCCCCGATCCCGTTCATCGATCGGTGGCTGATTCTCGGCCCGTTCCCGCGCGACTGGAAGATGCAGTACGTGGACCCCGCCGGGGTCCGGCCGTCGCCGGGGAAGGCGGTCGAGATCGGCGGCCGGAAGGTGACGTGGAAGACCGGCCCGATGAAGTGGCAGTCCCTGCTCAGCTTCAACCGCGCGTTCGGCAAGCCGGAGAACAAGGTCGCCTACGCACACGTCTACGTCCACTCGCACCGGGCGCGCAAGGTGATGCTGCGGCTCGACAGCAACGACGGCAACCGCGCGTGGCTGAACGGGCGCCAGGTCAACTTCGACCCCGCCGAACGCGGCCGGGGCATCCACACGCACACGAACGAGGTGACCGTATCGCTGGCGAAGGGCTGGAACCGGCTCCTCGTCGCCGTCGGGAACCGCCGCGGCTACTGGCTGCTCGTCGCCCAGTTCACCGACGCGAGCCGCCAGCCCATCCGCGATCTGACATACGAGCTGCGGGACCCGGTCCCGTGACGGACCGAGCCGACGAGGAAGCGGACCATACGAGGAGGGCTCACATGAGAACGACGGCGAAATGGGCGTTGTGCCTGGCGGCGGCCGCACCGGTGTGTGGCGCGCTGACCGCCCGGGCGGGGGCCGCGGAGGAGAAGATACCGATCCTGGTCCTGGACGCGAGCGCCGACGACTGGGTGGTCGATCGGTTCGCGGGGAACAGCACGGCGGGCCCGGTGTTCTTCCAGGGCCCGGCCCGCGAGGTCGGCGGGCTCGGGCGGCCCGACGCGGTGGCGCCGCTCCCCGACGGAACGGTCTACTTCTCCTCGAAGGGCAGGGTGCTGGAGGTGACGCCCGACGGGACCCTGCGCCTGGTCATCGGCGGCGGCGGAAACAAGATCGAGGGCCCGCCCGACCAGGTTCAGGGCGGGATGCCCGTCTACAACCCGAAGGAAGAAACGCTCTATCTGACCGGGCCGAACTGCCTGCGGCGGGTGGTCGAGCGGCCGGACGGCTCGTGGCACATCGAGCTCGTCGCCGGGATACCCGGCACGCCGGGTTTCAAGGACGGGCCGGCGAAGCAGGCCACGTTCCGGTCGCTCTACAACGTCGTCATCAACTCGCGCGGCACGATCTACATCCTCGACGCCGCCCGGCGCCTGCGGCGCATCAAGGACGGCCTGGTCGAGACCCTGGTCCCCAACATGCGGGGCGGCAAGAAGGACGGCCCGCTGGCCCAGGCGCGGTTCCGATTCATCGGGCTCGGCGGCCGGATTTGCCTCGGCGATGACGACAACACCCTGTACGTCGCCGACCACTGGAACTTCTGCGTGCGCAAGATCGACCTCAAGAAAGAGACGGTCACGACCGTCGCCGGGAAGCCGAAGCAAAGCAAGCGGATGAAGCCGCGGCGGTACAACAACAACGCGGACGGCCCGGCGATGACCCACGCGAGCTTCAACTCGGGCTGCAACTACGTCTGCTGGGACCCCGTTCACAAGGCCCTGTGGGTGGGGGGGCCGGACGAGTCGCGGTTCCGGTGGCTCAAGGACGGCTGGGTGCGGACGGTCATCGGCCGGAAGGTCAAGGGGAGCGCGGGCTGTCACCGGTGGCCCTGCAACGCGCTCGGTGTACCGAGCAAGGTCGTGCACCTGACGTGGAACATCGTGCTGGCCGTCGACGATCGCGGCCGCGCCTACCTCGCGGCCAGTTCCCACAAGCACGGGCTCTGGCGGGCGGACAACAAGGAGGAGGTGAAGCGATGAGGACGCCCGTTCTGCTCGTGGCGATGATGGCGGCGTGCGCAGGCCCGGCGTCGGCCGGGGGGATCGCGGTCGGCGAGGAATTCGTCGTCGCGGCCGAGGGGCCGGGCAAGGCGGCGCGGGGGACCCCGCACCTGGCCGGCGGCCAGGGCACGTACCTGGCCGTCTGGCGCGAGGGCTGGCACGGCAAGGGCGGCGGCGCGCGGGTGTTCGCGGCGAGGATATCGCGCGGGGGGAAAGTGCTGGACACCCGGGGCGTCGAGGTCGGCGCGTGCGACCGCGGCGTGCAGGTTCATCCGCGCGTCGCGTTCGGCGGCGGCGTGTTCCTCGTGGTCTGGCAGGACTTCCGGAACGGGAAAGACCACGATATCCTCGCGGCGCGCGTCAGCCGGCTCTCCGGCAAGGTGCTCGATGCGAGGCCGATCGCCGTGGCGACCGGCCCGCGGAGCCAGGTGCTCCCCGACGTCGCCTCCGACGGCAAGCGCTTCCTGGTCGCCTGGCAGGGGATCAAGAAGGGCACGACGTCCTTCGAGGGATATGCGGCGCCCGTGGGTGCGGACGGGGTGGTCGGCGCGGCCGTCGCGACCGGGGCGACTCCGCAGCCCAGGCTCGCCTGGAACGGAGAGAAGTACCTGGTCGCCTACGGCGTGGGCCACACGAAGGCCGCGATACTGAACGCGGACGGCACGCCCTCCAAGAAGGTGGGATGGGTGATCGGGCGGAGCAAGGGCGCGTGCTATTCGGTGTGCGGTGTCCCGGGCGACGGGTGGCTGGTGGTCGGCCACCGCAACCCGCCGGATCCCTGGGGCTGGGGCGGGCCGGGCGCCATGCGCTGCGGGTTCGTCCACGCCGCCGGGAAGCTCGAGAACCGGAACGCGATCAAGGAGCCGTCGGGGAACTGGTCGAAGCTCCCGAACTGGCTGGACGTGGGCGGTCGCGAGCGGAAGACGTGGCCCTGGGGCGCGAGCTCCATCGCCTGGGACGGCGCGCACTGCGTCGTCGTCTGGCAGCGGCACCACATCACCGGCGAGAAAAAGTCCAGCTTCACCAACTGCGACCTGATGGCCGCGCGCGTCGACGGCTGGAAGCCGGTCGACGCGGACGGGATCCACGTCGCCGCCAGCAAGGACGAGGAGAAGAGCCCCGCGCTCGCGTCCGTCGGCCCGGGCGAGCTGCTCTGCGTCTACGAGCGGCACCGCCGGGACGGCACGGTCGTCATCGCCGCCCGGACACTGGAGACACCGACGAAGTAGGACCGACAATATACCGGCCCGACACGGGAGGACCTGAAGTGAAGCACACGCCTGGCATGGCCGCACTGATCGTCGCCGCCTCTCTCACCTCGGCTCCGGGGGGCGCACGCGCGGCGGAGGCGGAACTCTGGAGCCCGAACCCGTGCGTCGCGATCTTCCAGGGGCCGGACTACAGCGGGCAGAATGACGCGGCATGCTCAATCCGGATCACGGGCGTCCGGAACGGCGCCTTCTCCGGCAAGGTCGTGGTCTACGCGAAGGGCGGGACGAAGCTGCCCGAGGCGAAGATCACCGACCTGAAGCTCAAGGAGGGAGAGGCGGCCATCCCGGCGAAGGAGATCGAAATCCGCTACGCCCTGCCGACCGGGAGCGAGAAGGGCCGCAGGTTCCCGGGCGTCCGCAGACCGAAGCGGTTCGACGCCCTGGCCACGAAGCCTCCCGCGGACGGCACGACGCACCCGGTGTGGGTGACCGTCCACGTGCCGAAGACGGCCGCCGCCGGCGAGTACCAAGGGACGCTCACGGTCGCCGACCGCAAGATCCCCGTCGCTCTCACGGTCCATCCGTGGGCGCTGCCGGACCCGCACGACTACCGCGTCCACGTCGGGCTGGTCGAGTCGCCCGAGTCGGTCGCCCTCCACTACGACGTGCCGCTCTGGTCGGACCGGCACTTCGAGCTGATCGGGGCGTCGTTCGACCAGATGGCGAAGGTCGGCAGCAAGACGATCTTCATCCCGCTCATCTGCCACACCAACTTCGGCAACAGCGAGACGATGGTCCGCTGGATCAAGGACGGCGACGGCTACAAGCACGACTTCACCATCGCCGAGAAATACCTGGACCTCTACATCGAGCGGATCGGGGTGCCGGAGGTGGTCTGCCTCTACGTCTGGGAGCCGTTCTCCGGCGGCGGCTACTTCGGAAAGAAAGGCCGCGACCCCAAGCCCATCCAGGTCAGCCGGGTCGCCGAGCCCGGCGGCAAGGTGACCACGATGACCGGCCCGATTCACGCCCGGGAGGGGAGCGAGACGTTCTGGAAGCCGGTCTTCGACGGGCTCCGCGAGCGGCTCCAGGCCCGCGGCCTGGGCGACGAGAACATCATGATCGGCACCGCCAGCGACAGCCGCCCGACCAGGGAAGTCACCGCCATGTTCCACAAGATCGCCCCGTACGCCCGTTGGGTGCTGCATTCCCACGGCAAGGCGACCAAGCTCAACGGGGTGCCGGTCGGCTACTGCGCGCACGTCTGGGGCGTGGGCAGCGTCCCGGACCCGGACAAGACGCCGGACCGGAAGTGGAAAAAGAACTACTACTACGGATGGCGCAACAAGTTCCTGCGCACCGTCTTTCCCCGGTACGGCGGCGGGAACTTCGTCCTGAACCCGCCGTTCTGGAGCTACGCGCCCCTCGGCGTGTATCGAAAGATCTCCGAGGCCACCCTCGCGGCCAATCTCCGCGGATTCGGCAGGGTGGGGGCGGACTTCTGGCCCGTCCTCAAGAGCGGCCGGGGCCGGCGGTCGATCGTGGCCCGCTACCCGAAGAGCTCCTGGGGCCAGCTCAACCTGACGACCGCCACGCCGAGCGTCCTCGCCCCCGGCCCCGACGGAGCGGTCTCGACCGTACGCTTCGAGATGATGCGGGAAGGCCTGCAGGAGGCGGAGGCGAAGATCTTCATCGAGCGGGCGCTGCTGGACAAGGCGGCCCGCGCCAGGCTGGGCGGGGATTTCGCCAGGGAGTGCCACGAGATGCTCAAGGAACGCCTGCGGGTGTTCCTCAAGTCCAGGCCCCCGCATCGGAAGAAGCCCGACGACCCCGAGCGGCGCGGCTGGGAATGGTTCGCGGCCGAGTCCGGCTGGCCGGAGCGCAGCGCCCGGCTCTACGAGACGGCCGCCCGGGTGGCTGCCCGGATCGGGCGGTAGGATGCTGTCGGGGGCCCGGGCCGACGCCCCGCCGGGGCGACAACGCAACGGCCCCCGCCTTCCCGGCATCCCCGCTGTCAAGTCCCGCCGAACGAGGCATTTGCCATGTCCAGTGTGATCAAGCTGGCGTGACTGTAGCCGGCCTCCATGAGGCCGGAGAAGGGCCGAGGTCATGGACCTCGGCTACAATTTGTGATCGCAGCAGGGGACATCGCAAATGCCTCCGCCGAACGGTGACGTTGCATCCCGGCCGCAAAGGGTTACAATTGGCGAAGGCGCCGAGGACTGACGAACGATCTCGGTGGTTGCCGGGGCGGGCGTTCATGGCTGCCAGGCGGCGGACAGGAAGGTCCCCACCACCATCTCCGATACATATTGAGTGCCTCGCCGCCGGGAGGGGGCCCGCCACCGGCCACGGAAACGAACGGAGCTCGGCGCGATCGGCAAGCCGGCGAAGAAGGCGACGCCCACCATCAGGAAGAACGCGCTCGGCGCCGGCGACGAGTCCGTTCGAAAGGCCGCACAAGACGCCCTGGAGAAGCTGGAGCAGTAGCCCGCGAAGACCGGCACGCCGAACGGCGGCGGGAGGTATCCGCTGTTGAACATCCGCATGACCACGCGACCGGGACGGCGCCGGCGACAGATGACCGGTGCGGCGACGGGGGCGATACTCCTTGCCACACTCGTCCTGGCCTGCACGGGCACAGCCGCCGGGGGGGACACACCTCCGTCCCGCGGGCGCGGGCCGGCGGCGAAGCAGGCGTGGTGGCAGCCGTACTCCCCGCCGTGCACCGAGCGCGAGGACGTGTTCGAGTTCACCCGGAAGCCGAGCGTCCAGGTGGTCGGCAAGGATCAGTACGAGATCAC
>JAWODX010000325.1:0-6073 GCA_046483085.1 Planctomycetota bacterium | reverse complement strand
TTACCCTCGCCCCAGATACTTTTGCTCCACGGGCAGCACAATGGCCTCAAGCATGTTGGCCTCGGGTGGAAGAGCAGGCAGTGGGCGAGGCAGAAGCGCAGCGCCGGCCGCGCCTCGATGATGCGAAACACGTCGGACGCCCGCGAGTATTCGTCCTCGCTCAACGGCGTGGTGTGGGCGAGGAGCGGCAGGCCGCGCTCCTCGGCGAAGTCGAGCAGCGGCGCGCCGGCGTCGAGCAGCCCGGCGACGTGCGACTGGCACAGCACCGGATTGATCTTGACGCCGTAGATCGGGTACTCGGCGGCGAGCCGCGTCAGCTCGTCGAGCTGCGCCCGGGCCGCCCGCCCGGGATCGACGCTGACGAACGGGATGAACCGGTCGGACAGCTCGGGGCAGTAGTCGAAGAGCTCGCGGAGCAGGAGGCGGTTCTCGGCCGCGTATGGGGCGGGCGAGACCGGCCCCGCCACCGGCACCATCTCGCCCCGCGAGAGCGCCGCGAACTCGAAGTACAGGTCGGGCGTGTAGGGGAAAACGACCGCCCCGTCGACCCCGCACGCCCGCATCCGATACGCCAGCCCCTCCACGCTCTGGGCGTACGGGTACTCGCCGAGGGCATACGCCTTCAGCGAGACGCCGGCGTGCGCGTGCCCGTCGATCGTCTTGCCCTCGAAATCGGCGCGCAGGCGGCGCCTCACGGCCAATCGTGCGCTCCTTCCCACGGCCAGGGATCGCTGCGGACGGGGACCGCGTAGTCGTAGTCGTCGGCGACCTTGCCGAGCACGTGGAGGTCGCTCCGGAGGATCTGGAGGATCGACGCCGGGACGAGCGGGGTGACCGGGCCGTGCGCGGCCAGCCGGGTGATGAACCGCTGCCAGGCGAACCCGCCGCTCCCGTAGCCCGTGTTCCAGAAGCTCACGAGCTTCGAGTTCCGGAGCTCGCGGGGCCCGATCGTATACGCCTTCGGCGGGACGAACGACCAGTCGCCCGCCCGGCCGGTGTCGGAGTAGCCGGTGCTCTGCAGGATCGTGATCGGGTGCAGCTCGACGAGCCGCGCGCCGGCGGCGAGGTACGCGTCGACGTCGTCGCCGAACTCCTCGCCGAGGTGGGACTCGAAGAAGGCGATGTGCCCGCACCAGCCGATCCCCCCGTAGCAGACGTCCGCGCCGCCGAGGTCCTCGAGCATCCGGCTGTAGTCGTCGACGTTCTCCTTCGACGGGACGTGGATCTGGCTCTCGGGCATGCGGAGCTTCGGATCGATCCTGCTGAACAGGTCGCGCATCATCCAGTAGCGGAACCCGCCCGGCCAGTCGGCGGGCGCCGTGTTCCCGTCCTCGTCCGCCCACTCGTCCATGTTGAACGTGTGGACGTGCGAGCAGTCGATCCCCATGCAGTTGACGAGGTGCGCAACCCAGCGATAGTTCGGCCAGGGCGCCGGGAGGATGACGACGAACGGGCGGCCCTCCTCCCGGGCTCGCTTGATCCCGGTCACCAGGTGCGTGGCGAACTGGAAGAACAGGTTCCCCTCGTCCTCGACGATGCGGATGCGGAAGTTCTCGTTCGGGTGGTCGCAGAGGTCCTCTCGCTTGATCTTCCGGACGCGGTTGCAGACCGCGCGGTCCCGGAACGACAGGAACCGGGCCGGCTCGAAGTCCCATTCCGCAGTCATCACGCTTCCTCCTTTCGGCACCGCCCCACGGGAAAACCGAACCGCGGCAGCATAGCGCCGCCGGCGCCCGGCCGCAAGTCTCCGCCCGAAGCCGAGACAGGCGGAGCGGCGGAGGCCTGTTGAAGCATGACACAGGGAGATGTAGACTGGGGCACAATGGGTCGGCTCGTGGAGGACACGACAATGGGCACTGCGTTCTCGGGCGACGGACCGATCAAGGTGGCGGTGGTCACGGGGCGGCACGCGTTCGACGTGCCCGGCCTCCACGCACTGTTCCGCCGCATGCACGACGTGGACCCGTACTTCCAGCACGTCAGGAACCTGGCCGCCGACCAGGGCGGCGTGCGCGAGGACTACGACGTCATCCTCTTCTATCACTGGCACAAGCAGACGCCGGCCGGCGACTGGCCCGCCGAACTGGGCCGCCCGGCGCTCGACGCACTCGGCCAGACCGACCAGGGGATCGTCGTCCTCCACCACGCGCTCCTCTGCCACGACGGCTGGCCGCCCTGGACCGCGCTCACCGGCATCCCCGACCGATCCGTCGAGGTCCGACACGGCGAGACCCTCCACGTCGAAATCGCCGACCCCGACCACCCGATCACCCGCGGCCTCGCCGCCTGGGACATCGTCGACGAACCCTACCGGATGGCCGAGCCCGACGCCGACAGCCGCCGGCTCCTCACCACCGACCACCCACACAGCATGCAGACGCTCGCCTGGACGCGCCGGTACCGCGCCTCGCGCGTCTTCTGCCTCGAACTGGGCCACGACGACGTCGCATACACCAACCCCAACTTCCAGACCGTCCTGCACCGGGGGATCAGCTGGTGTGCGAGGGAGATCTGAGATGGACCGACCGAACATCGTCGTCGTCATCACCCACGACTCGGGCCGCCAGTTCGGCTGTTACGGCGCGGGCGTCGAAACCCCGAACATCGATCGCCTGGCGCAGCAGGGCGCGTGCTTCACAAACGCTTTCTGCACCGCGCCCCAGTGCAGCCCGGCACGGGCGAGCGCCTGGACCGGGCTGTACCCGCACCGGCACGGGCTCATCGGCTTGGCCCACCTGGGCTTCCGCCTGCGGCCCGACGTCCCCCGCCTCCCGCAGCTCCTCGCCGACGCCGGCTACCGCACCCTGCTCTTCGGGCTGCAACACGAGGTGCCCGGTTCGGAGCCGGAGCGAATGGGCTACGGGTCGGTGTTCCGGGGCAAGAGCACGTCGATCCTCCACGTGATGCCCCACGTGCGCCGGTTCCTCGGCGGGCGACCGGACCAGCCGTTCTTCGCCTGCATCGGGTTCAACGAAACGCATCGGCCGTTCCCCGGCAACTGGCCGAGCGACGACCCCCGCAACGTCCGCGTCCCCGATTGGCTGCCAAACGAAGAAGTCGTCCGCAAGGACCTCGCCGACCTGCACGGGATGGTCCGCGGCGTCGACCAGGCGGTCGGCGAGATCGACGACCTGCTCGCCCAGGCCGGGCTCGCCCGGGACACGTGGCTGATCTACACGACCGACCACGGGATCGCCTTCCCGCGCGCCAAGGCCACGCTCCGCGATGCCGGCCTCGAGGTGGCGCTCGTCGTCCGCGGCCCGGGCGAATTCGAGCCGGGCACCCGGGTCGACCGGCTGACCTCCACGATGGACCTGACGCCGACGCTGCTCGAACTCGCGGGAGCCGAGACGCCCGACGACCTCGACGGCCTCTCGCTCCTCCCGCTGCTCGCCGACCGGGCCGCGCCCTGGCGCGACCACCTGTTCGCCGAGCAGACGTTCCACGCGGCGTACGACCCGGTGCGCGGGGTGCGCACCGGGCGCTGGAAGTACATCCGCAGCTTCGCCGACCGGCCGATGATGTTCCTCCCCAACGTCGATGACAGCCCGACGAAGACCCTCCTGATGGATCGGGGCGAGCACGCGATCGAGCGGCCCGCCGAATTGCTGTACGACCTGGAGACCGATCCCGCCGAGACGACGAACCGCGCCGACGACCCCGACTGCCGGGAGGTCCTGACCGATCTGCGCGAGCGGGTGAACGCGTGGATGGAAGAGACGGACGATCCGCTGGTCGCCGGGCAGGTCGAGCCGCCCGAGGGAGCACACGTGACGCCCGCCGGCGCCGTCCATCCCATCGAAGAAGACGTCCCCGACGACTGGCGCGTCAACTGCTGACGTCTCGCCGGTCCCCGCCCTGCTCCAGCCACGTGATCTCGTCCGGGCTCAGCTCGACGTCGACGGCCGCGCGGTTCTCCCGCGCCTCGTCGGGGGTGCACGGTCCCACGAGGGCGAAGATGTTCAGCGGATAGCACAGCACGTACGCGATGGCGAGCTGCGGGATACTCACCCCTCTCTCGCGGGCCAGGCCGGCGGCACGGTCGAGCCGGTCGAAGTTCTCCGGGTGGCTGAGCGCCCCGCGGGCGGACGCCTCGAGCGCGGAATCGTCGTCGCGCGAGACGCGGCCCGAGAGGAAGCCCCGGCCGATGCTCGACCAGGTGACGAGGGGGAGACCCGTCCGGCGATACCAGTCGCGTGCGTCGGCCGCGTCGGGCCCGGCGATGGTGAGGCAATCGGTCCATACGGGGCGGAACGGGATGGCGAGCGAGAACTGGGGGCTGCTCGCGGCCATGGGGACGAGGCCGTTGGTTGCCGCATAGTCGTTCGCCGCGCGGATCCGTTCGTGCGTCCAGTTCGAGCCGCCCCAGGCGCAGACGCGCCCGGCCCGGACGTGCTCGCTCATGAAGTCGACGATCTCGCCGACCGGCACGCTCGGGTCGTCGCGGTGCAGCAGGTAAAGGTCCGCGCGCTCGATCCCCATCCGGTCGAGCGAGACGGTCAGCTCTTCCCGGATCGCCTCGGCGCGGACGCCCGACTCGCCGCCCCGCGGGTGTCCGCCCTTGGCGATGACGACGACGTCCTTGCGCACGCCGCGGCCGGCCAGCCAGGCGCCGAACGCCCGCTCGCAGTCGCCGCCGTTGTACAGGTGCGCGGTGTCGAACAGGTTCACGCCGCCCTCGAAGACCGTGTCGAGCAGAGCGAACGCGGTGTCCGGGTCGTCGGGCCGGAGCATGATCGTCCCCTGCCCCATCCGCGAGACCGGCTTCTCGATCCCGTCGATTCGTCCGTATTTCATTCCCGCCCTCCTTGTTGGTTGTGGACACTGTACCGGGCGGCAGCGGTCGGTTCAAGATCCGGCCGGGTCTTGATTCGCCGACGCACTCCGATAGAATGCCCGTTCGACGTTTCGCGTGCCCCGAGTGACAAAGGAGAGTCACGTGGCAGACAAGGTGAAGGTGGGGATGATCGGGCTCCGCGGCTGGGGCAACATCGTGCGCCGGGCGCTGAAACAGAGCGAGACGCTGGAGCTGGCGGCGATCTGGAGCCGCAGCGAGGAGAGCATCGAGCGGTCGCAGCGCGAGCTGCCGAGCAAGGTCTGCGAGAGCTACGAGGCCCTGCTCGCCGAGCCGATCGACGCCGTGCTCATCATCAACCCGAATTTCGTGCACCTGGAGTATGCACTGGCGGCGGCGGACGCCGGGAAGGCCGTCCTGATCGAGAAGCCGATGACGAACACCGTGGCCGAGGGCAAGCAGATGGTCGACGTGTTCCGGGAGAAAGGCCTGCTGCTCGCGGTCAAGCATCCGCACCGGTTCAGCCCGGCGCAGCGGAAGATCAAGGAGCTGATCGACGGCGGCGAGCTGGGCGACGTGCTCTCGTTCGAGTCGTACACCTCGCACGAGTCGAGCAAGAACTTCCCGCCCGACCGGTGGAAGCGCGATCCGGTGAAGTGCCCGGCGGCTCCGCTGGCCCAGCTCGGCGTCCACTACATGGACACCGCCCAGTGCTTCTTCGGCGATCCGGTCTGGGTCGAGTCACACCACCGCAACGTGCTGGGCCTGTCGGAGAACGTCGACTGCACGGTGACGACGGCGCTGTTCGGGGACGTGCCGTGCACGTTCCACGCCCACTACGTGGTGCCGGGCTACCAGCGGCTGGCGGTCTACGGGCACAGGGCGCTGGTCGTCCGCGACGGCGCGGCCGGGTTCTTCGGAATGAAGCGCGAGGGCGAGAAGGAGTTCGAGCCGATCGAGGTCGAGAACACGAACGGCGTGCTCGAGTCGCTGGAGGCATTCGGCCGCGCGATGCAGGGCGTCGAGCCGTTCGAGTGCCCCGGCGAGGTCGGCCTGCTCGCCGTCGCGACCTGCGAGGCCGCCATCCGGTCCGCCGCCGAGGACAACCGCAAGGTCACCATCGAGGAAGTGATGGCGTAGCTATTGGTGGTCGGGAATAGACGCAGATTGAGATGAGATCATCGGTAACCTCATGCAAAAAAGGGTGCTCCGCGCCAAATACTTCGGCGCTTTGCTCCGGTAGTCGATAAACCAAGGAACCCGCCCAGGCAATAGCCC
>JAWODX010000261.1:0-18205 GCA_046483085.1 Planctomycetota bacterium | reverse complement strand
GAGTAGCGGTGGAACCCGCCGCCGAGCTGGTCGTACAGCCCGCCCCGCGCCATGCGGTCGAGGGTGACGGTGGCCATCTTGAGTGAGCGCTCGTCGCCCGTCCGGTGGTGATGGCGCAGCAGGAGCGCGAGTGCGCCGGTCGGCGGGAACTTCGGCGCCGGGCCGAACCCACCCCAGGTCTCGTCGAAACTCGTGTGAAGCGCCCCGAGCGCGGCCTCGATGAACTTGCGATCGACCTCGGCCTCGGTCTCCGGCCCCGCGGCCAGCCGATCCAGGCGCCCCCGGATCTGCTCGGTGACGCGGGCGACCTGGTCGGGCTGCTCGCGGTAGACGCCGGCGGCGTACCGGAGGACGGTCTTGAAGCCCGGCCGGCCGGCCCGGTCCTCCGGCGGGAAATACGTCCCGCCCAGGTACGGCTCGAGGTCGGGGGTGAGCCAGACGCTCAGCGGCCAGCCGCCGGACCCGGTCATCAACTGCACCGCGTTCATGTACGTCGCGTCGACGTCCGGCCGCTCCTCGCGGTCGACCTTGATGCAGACGAAGAGCTCGTTCATCAATGCCGCGGTCTCCTCGTCCTGGAAGCTCTCGTGCTCCATCACGTGGCACCAGTGGCAGGACGAGTAGCCGATGGAGAGGAAGATCGGCTTGTCCTCGCGTTTCGCCCGCTCGAACGCCTCGGCTCCCCACGGGAGCCAGTGGACGGGGTTGTCGGCATGCTGGAGCAGGTACGGGCTGGTCTCGTGGGCGAGCTTGTTCTGCGGCTCCGTCTCGGTCATTCCGGTCGGTCCTTTCTCCGGCAGGTCTTCAGGGGCGGCCCGATTGCAGGCGGGAACCGCGACGGCGCACAGGGCCACTGCCAGGGCGGCCGGTCAGGGCGGGCGGGGGCGCGGGCGCTCGCCGAGCCCGGCCCGTTCGAACGCCTCTTCCAGCCACTCGCGGTCGAGCCGACCGCGGACCTGAACGTTGTCGAACGCGGCGTGCTTCGTCCCCGAGGCCCAGAGCCCGGCCCGGCCGCGGCGATGATCTTCGTCCTCGGCGGAGAAGCTGACGCTGCCCACCTCGCCCCAGACGCGGCCGGCTTCGCAGGCGAGCCGGAAGCGGCCGTGGCGGGTGCCGGCGAACGGCGTGGGCTTGATCGGCCAGACCTCGTGATCGTCGGCGAACCGGCCGTCCTTGTACTTGCTCAGGTGGCAGCGCCACAGCGGCTCGGCCTTGTCCTCAGTCCGCCAGATGCCGACCAGCTCGTAATGGTTGCCGCCGCCGTCGGAGCAGGCGACGAGGGTCGCCCCGTGCGAGCCGCCGTCGACGGCGAAGTCGGCCGAGATCGACACCGAGGTGAACCGCGGCTTGAGCAGGAGCTGCTTCGACGTGTTCGACAGGTGCAGGGCGCCCTTGTGGACCACGACGCGCCCGCGCTCCCCTTTCGGCCAGCGGCTGCGCTCCCAGTCGGCGAGCTGGTCCGCCTCGGAGAAGTCGTAGGCGAGGGCGATCTGCCGGGTGGCCGGATCGAACGCGGCCACCTCGCCGCGGAAGAGCTTGCGGACGCGGATGAGCTCGGCGCCGCCGAGCCCGGCGACGATCTTCCTCCGGAGCGCGGCGATCCGGCCCGCCGCCGACCGGGCGAACTCGGTCTTGCCGTGCTCCTTCTCGAACCGGGCGAGCGTCTGCTCGGCGGCCTTCGCGCGCTCGCGGTCCAGCCGCTCCGCTCGGGCCAGCGGCTCGATGTGCGTCTCCCAGCAGGCCCTGGCCGCCGCCTCCAGCGGCCCGCTCTTCAGTTCGTCGAGCTTCTGCTCGTATCGCGGGTGGAGCCTGTGCGTGGTCGCGTCGGCGAGGAGCTCTTCCATCCGCTGCGGCTCCTCCCGGGCGAGTGCGAAGACGGCGCCGGCGATCGCCTCGTGCGCGTTCGCGGGCTTCCACGGCACGTTGAACCGGACGAGCGTCTTGTCGGCGAGGTCGGCGAACCCCACCGCCAGCTCCACTCGCCTGACCGCCCCGTCCTCGAGCGCGGTCTTTTCCAGGATCAGGCCGTCGTCGGTGACCGCCTTGATCTTCCCACTCACCCGGGTGCCGTCGCGCAGGTCGAGTGAGACGACGCGGCGGCCGTGCGCCTTGAACGTGTCGGGCGCGGCGGCGCGGCGCTTGCGCGGGATGGCGGGGATGAGGCGGGCGACGGCGGCGACGGCGTCGGCGAGTTCGGCGGCGGGCCACAGGGCCTCGTCGGTCGCCGCGGGTTTGCCCAGGGCCGCGGCCTTCGCCAGGTCGCCGTTCGCGACGGCCGCCTCGATCCGGTCGAGCAGGCGGTCGAGTTCGTGCTCGGCGCGGTCGAGCGCCCGCCGCCGTTCCATCTCGTCCACGTCCTTGCTCTTGGCGAGGAACGTCCGCCGCCGTTCGGCCAGCCGGTCGCGCGGCAGGCCGCGGTAGGGCATGGCCTCGATCTCGTCGAGGATCCGGATGGCCTGTTCGGGCCGGCCGGCCTCGGCGAGCCGGTTCGCCTCGTCGATCCGCTCGTCGATCTTCTGGCGGGCGCGGCGGTGCACGGCGGCTGTCGCCTCGGCCAGCCATTCGGCGAGCGCGTCGCGGAACCGGTCGGGCGGGTCGGCGTATACGTCGAGGGCGGCGTTGTAGTCGCCGCTTGCCAGGGCGGCGTTCGCCTGTTCTTCGAGCCGGTCGAACGCGGCGTCTGCGGCCTGGGCGAACCGGACGTTCAGCCGGTAGATCGCGTCTTTCGCCCGGCGGGTCACGTCGGGGTCGCGGATCTGTTTCAGAGCGGCCTGGTATCGGGCGACGGCGCCGGGCAGGTCGTCCGGGTGTTCCCGTTCCCAGGCCTGGGCCTGGGCGAAGCGTTCGAGGTCCTGCTCGCGGCGCGACGGCCCCGGCTCGGGGCGTTTGTCGGCTGCCGGCGCGGCGGCCGGGTCGTCGGGCGGCGTGTCGGTCGGACCCTCGGGCCAGAGAAGCAGGGCCAGCCCGGCGATGACGAGGGCGGCGCCCGCGGCGCAGATCGCCTTGTTCCGGGTCGACCAGCGGCGCCGCCGCGGGGTGCCCGGCGCGGGCCGGGGCCTGGCCGTGCCGACGCCCTCCAGCGCGTGGTCGAGTGCGTCCATCATGCGCTGTGCGTCGGCGTACCGGTCGACGCGGTCCTTGGCCATGGCCTTTCGGATGATGTCGGCGGTGCGGCGGGAGAGTCCGGGCTCGGTGGCGAGCAGGTCCGGGATGGGTTGGGTGAGGTGTTCGGCCATGGTCTCGGCGGAGGTGTTGCCGGCGTACGGCGGGGCGCCGGTGAGCATGTGGTAGAGGGTGGCGCCGAGGGAGTAGATGTCGGTCCGGCCGTCGAGGTCGGTCTCGCCGCGGACCTGTTCGGGCGAGATATAGTAGGGGGTGCCGAGGGTGGTGCCGGCGATGGTGACGCTGCTGTCGCCCGGCTCGGTCTTCCGGGCGAGGCCGAGGTCGGCGAGCTTGGCGTTGCCGTCGGCGGTGATCAGGACGTTGTCGGGCTTGACGTCGCGGTGGATGATGCCGGCCTCGTGGGCGCAGGCGAGAGCCGAGGCGACCTGGCGGGCGATCTCGAGGGCGCGCCGCTCGGGCAGTTTCCCTTCGCTCCGGATCAGGGCGCCCAGGGTCGTGCCCTGGACGAACTCCATGGCGAAATAGTAGTAGCCGTCGGCCTTGCCGGCGTCGATGGCGCCGACGACGTTGGGATGGTCGAGCCGGGCGGCCGACTGGGCCTCGCGGAGGAACCGGGTGACGAACCGCTCGTCCTTGCCGTATTTCCGGGGGAGGACCTTGAGCGCGACGGTGCGGTCGACCGAGACCTGGCGGGCCTTGAAGACGGCGCCCATGGCGCCCTGGCCGAGCTTCTCGACGATCTCGAATCCGCCGAGGGTCCGGCGCATCGTCTTCGGTTCCTTCCCGGAGTCGTCCGGCACGTGATCCCCTTCCATCTGGCGCCCAACCCAGATTATAGCGCCGGCCGGCCGGCTTCGACACCGGTTTCCGGCGTCAGGGCTCGTCGGGGGGCGGCCCCTGGCGGGCCTGCAGCGCACACGCGCTGCCAATGATCAGGATCACACCGGAGAGAACCGCCCAGATGGAGAGCGGCTCGCCGAAGATGATGACCGACAGGAGCGGGGTGAGGAACGTGCCCGCCAGCAGCACGATCCCGCAGATCGTCGCGCCCAGCGACCGGATGGCGTAGTAGTAGGCGACGTGGGCCGCGCCCACGCAGAGTACGCCGGAGCCGATCGCGATGACCAGCACCCGGACGCCGGCCGCGCTGCGCGGGATCAGCTCGGCCGGATCGCCCCGGGCGAACGACAGGGCGCCGAACGCAAGGGTCATGAGGGTGCAGACGTAGGTGTAGGCAACGAGCGGCGAGCCGCGGCGGACCAGCAGCTTGATCAGCACGGTGTAGAGCGCCCAGAAGATCGAGCTGCCGAGCAGGACGAGCACGCCCCAGATCAGCCCCGGCCCCGCCGTGTCGCCGGCCTGGGACCCGAGGCCCACGAGGACGAACCCGGCGAGCCCGGCGATCGAGAACAGGGCTCCGACCTGGAAGCGGCGATCGCGCACCGCGGCCCGCTCGTCGGCGAACAGGATGCACGAGAAGACGACGGTGAAGAAGACCGAGGCCTTGAGGAGCATGAACGCCAGCCCGGGCAGCACGCTCTGCATGTAGAGGGCGCGGACGTAGAGGACCTGGTAGGCGAAGAGGGCGAGGAAGGCCGGGAGGATGCGGAGGACGAGGCGGGGCAGGCCGGCGAGGACCTCCCGCGGCGACCGGACCAGGCAGACGGCCCAGAGGAAGGCCGCGGCGGAGGCGATCCGGATGAAGTTCTGCGTCCACAGGTCGAGGTACTCGGTCAGGTACTCGATGGCGAGCGCGGGGAGCGCCCAGAGGAGGGTGGCGAGCAGGATGTGGACGACGCCCATCCGGCGGCCGCGGCCGGCCGGCGTGCCCGGCGTCGCGTGTGTCTCGGTGTTTGTCATCGGGTCGCAGTTCGCGAGGGTTTCAGGGCGGGCGCTCGCCGGATGTGGCGTGCGCCGGGCCATCGTTCGGGGCGCCGTCGGCTATCCACGGTTCACGATCCATCGGAGAATGACGTGTGCGAGGGCGCGGCCGAAGGCGCGGGCGCGGTCGATGGTGACGGCCCGGCCGGCGGCGACGGCGTAGGGGAACTCGATCGTGGTGGCGAGCCGGGCGGGGGTATGGTCGCGGGCCCATTTGCCGAAGGTCGGCTCGTCGCCGGTGTTCCAGTCGACGCCGTAGCCGATGTTTGCGGCCGGGTCGAACGGGAGCGGCGAGTCGTTCTGCTCGACGAGGGTCCGGCAGAAGCGGTCGAACTCGGGCTGGTACTCCGGCGGCGGCTCGCAGAGGAAGATGGCGTCGTTTCGGCCGCCCCGGATCCACGGGCAGTGGAGATCGAGGCAGACGTCGAACCGCTGGTCGGCCCAGCCGTCGAGCTCGGCGATGATCGCCCGGGTCGTCGCGTACCGCGGCGAGCCGGTGTAGTCGCGGTTGTGATCGTGCGGGCGGCGGTTCTTGCCCTGGTCGCCGGCCTCCACGCCGTCCTTGTCCACGAACGGGACGACGAGGACTTCGACCTGCTGGAGGATTTTGTTGGACGGATCGAGTGCGGCCTCGAGGAAGCCTTCGAGCTCGTAGTTGGCGACCGACTCGCAGGCGTGGCGGCGGGCGCTGAGCATGATCTTGCGGAGCGACTTCGCCTGCGGGTCCCAGAGGTGGAGTTTTTCGACCGGCCGGCCGGCCTCGGTGGTGGTGAGGGTCGAGCGGTGCAGGTGCGGGTGTTCGGCGTGCTTCGCCAGGAAGGCCTCGAGGTGCGACTGGACGTACGGGAACGAGTAGGAGAGGTAGGCGACATCGTGGGATTCCGGGAACCGGACGGTCGCCCGGAAGTCGCCGTCCTCGTCGCACTCGGGCTCGAGGTGCGCGTCGGCCCAGGACCAGTCGACGAAGTCGGCGCTGATCGTCGGCCCCCGGTCGGCGAGCACGTTGCCGTCGGTGAAATGGAGCGTGATCGTCCGGCCGGCGGCGCCGCGGACGCGGCAGCACCAGTAGAACCACCAGCCCTCGGTGTCGCGGTGGTCCTGTCGCAGCCACACGTCGTCGCCGTCGATGCGGTCGACGAGGATATTGCCGCCGGGGAAGTCGGCGTCGATGGTCAGGGTCATGTGCGGGGAACCTGCTCGTTCGTTCGCGTCCCGCCGGAGATTATGGGGGCCGGGGCCGCTGATTGCAACAGGGTTCTGCGCCCGCGGCGGCCGCGCCAGGCTCTGTCTGACAACTCATTGGCTGGCTGCCCGCCATCCTCTGGCAGGCAAGAATGCCTGTCCCACCGGCAAGATACGCTGGTTCGGTTCGGTGGGGCGGACATTCCTGTCTGCCCGGTCGTCAGACAGGGCCTAGTGGACGGAGAGGACGCCGGTGGCGGAGAGCAGAAGGAGGACCGCGAGGATGAGGGCGAGGAGAACGAACAGTTTCGGCTCCTGGTTCTTGATCCACATGGTGAGGGTCGCGGCCCAGATGCCGACGATCGCGGCGGTGCAACTGATCGCCACTCCGAGCATGGCGATCCCGTCGCTGGTCGAGAGACGGGCGAGGTACCAGTGGCCGGGCTCGACGTCTCCCCCCGCTGCCTCCCGCCAGATGACCCGGGCTCGCTTTCCCGCCCAGAGCCCGTCCAGCAGCGCCTCGCTGTCGAAGAACGAGCCCGCCCCCGCGAAGTACAGGACCATCCCGACGATGCCGATCGACATCCCGAGGATCCCGATCCAGAACGTGCACTCGCCGTACACCACGCCCGAGAGCAAGGCCCTGGGTTTCGTCTGCTCCGCCATTGCGCCTCCTACAACATGTGGATCGCCTTGGTGATGAGCCGGACGCCCGCGCCGATCATCAGGGCGATGATCACCCAGCGCACGAACCCGGCCTTCACGCGGAGCATGATGCGGGCGCCGATGTGGGCGCCGACGATCATGCCGATCATGCAGGGGACGGCGACGAGCGGGAACATGCCGCCGCTCAGGATGTACGGCCACACCGCCGCCGTGCTGCCGAGCGAGATCATCACCGTGCTGCACGTCGCCGCCACCTTGAGCGGCGCCAGCATCACGAGGTTGAACACGGGGACCATCGCGCCGCCGGCCCCGATCCCGAACAGCCCCGAGATCAGCCCGACACCGCAGAAGAGGAGCAGCGCCGGCACCACGCGGGTCAGCTTGTACCGCACCACCTTCTCCAGCGAATCCTCCCAGTACGGGACCGGCAGCCCCAGCTTCTGCGTCGGGCCGTCCACCTCGTCGACCGTCGGGTATTCGGTCCGCCCGCCGAAGAAGATGAATAGAGCGCCGATGCCGATGATCACGATCCCCAGCGCCCCCCGGATGAACGCCTCGCCCGACGCGCCCATCGTCTGCTCGATGTACCCGGCCAGCAGCGCCCCGACCACGGCGAAGACGGTGTAGGGGACGGCGCCGACGAGCAGCAGCTTGATGTTTGCGATGCCGTTGCGGAGGAACGGCCGGGCGGCGACCAGCGTGCCGGCCATGGCGACGAACAAGCCCGTGGACCGGACGATGTAGCTGTCGATGGGGGTGAAGCCCATGAAGAGCGGGGTGAAGATCACCCCGCCGCCCACGCCGCCCAGCACGGCGAACACGCCGATGAAAATGCAGCCGACGAAGAGCAGGAAGCAGAAGAGGAGCGGATGGATCCCCATCACCCCGTTCGGGTTGGCGGTCTCGGGGGCGGTAGCGGCCGACACCACCGTCGCGGCAAGCAATACGATGAGGGCCGCGATTGTGAGCGACTTCTTCCAGGTGCTCAGCGGTTCGTCTCCTGTCGCATTTCGTGTGGCCGCCCGGAACCCGGGGCATCCACGAGCGGCCGATGTGAGAACGTAGCAAAACACGCGGGGCGGTTCAAGCCGGGCCGATCAGTCCGGCATCCGGGTGTGCTCGGGCCGGGGGAGGCCGGAGACGAGGTGGGGGACGTGGACCGGCGCGCCGCCGCCGGCCATGGATTTGTTGGCGGCGACCCCGGTGAGGATCGACCAGGCGCCGTCGGCCAGCCCGGCGGCCCGCCGGAACCGGTCGACGGCGGGGTCCGGGTCGAACACGTCGTGGAGCAGCCGGCTGTCGCCGCCGCCGTGCCCGCCCTTGCCCGTGGCGAGCGGGACCTCGTACGGGTCGGCGAAGTGCGGGAACACGCGGATGTGGCTCTTCTCCTCGACGGTCTCGCCGGGCACGGTCTCGTCGCCGCTGATGTACACCGTCTCGATCGCCTGGGCTTCGAGCCGGCCGCGGTCGCCGTTGAAGGCGATCCGATAGCCCTCCCAGGGCAGGAACGAGTTGAGGCAGTAGGCCATGTGGACGCCGTTCCGGTAGCGGACGGCGAGGTTCATCGAGTCCTCGATGTCGATCTCGGCGCCGAACACGCAGCGGTCGCGGAAGTAGCCGTCGTGCTGCTCCTGGTCGAGGTAGAGCCGGCGCAGCTTGTCTTTGGAGGCGAGGTCGAGTGCGAACGGGCAGGAGCCGTCGGCCAGGTGCGGGCAGGTGTGGCAGCGTTCGGTGCGCCGGTCGAACCCGAGTTTGTCGGCGGTCTCGGGGGTGTAGAACCGCCGTCGGCCGAGGGCGCAGACGGTCTCGGGGGTCGAGCTGATCCACCAGTTGACGAGGTCGAAGTGGTGGGTGGCCTTGTGGACCATGAGCCCGCCGCTGTTCGCCTTGTTCCGGTGCCAGCGCCGGTAGTAGTCCGCCCCGTGGCGCGTGTCGAGGTTCCACGAGAAGTCGACCGAGAGGATCGTCCCGATCGTGCCCTCCATGAGGAGCTCCTTGACCTGTGTGCGGGGCGGTGCGTAGCGGTAGTTGAAGGTGACGCGGAGGTCGCGGCCGGTTTCGCGGACGGTGTCGACGATCCGCTGGCACTTGACCTCGTCGGTGGTCATCGGTTTTTCGGTGATGACGTCGCAGCCGAGTTCCATGGCCCGGGAGATGTACGTGTCGTGGTCGCAGTCCCGGGTGGTGACGACGATGCAGTCGGGCTCCTGGTCGGCGACCATGCGGTCGAACTCGTCGGCGGGGTAGCCGGGCACGTCGCCGTAGCCGTCGTCGCGGAGCTCCCGTCGGCGCAGCTCGACCCGGCCCATGTTCACGTCGCACAGGCCGACCAGCTCGGCCCGGTCGGCGTACGTCTGGGTGACGGCCCGGGTGTACATGCCCGACCGGCCGCCGATGCCGACCTGGGCGTATCGTCGTTTCTTCATTGCAATCCTGCTCGTTCGGTTCCGGCCGGGGTTTCGAGTCGACTCACGGCGGGGCATTCTAGCAGGGGCCGGCATGGCTGTCCAGGCGGAGGCGGACGGGACCGTGGCGCGCGGATCGGGCGGTTTGTCTTTGTGGGCGAGTGGGTCCCGACTATAATGAAAGGAGAGGCCGGCCATCGGCGCGCTGGTCGCGCGCCCCGTCAGGCATGATTCCGATTATGAGAAAGCCACTCGCGCTGCTGTTCGTCCTGCTCGCCGCCGGGACGCTCTCCCGGGCGGGCGAGCTGGCGGCCCGCAAGGATGTCTTCGTGTTCACCCGGAAGCCCGAGGTGCGGGTCGCGGGCGATTCGATCACCATCTCGTTCGCGGTGAAGGACCACTGCGACGTGACGGTGGCGATCGAGAACGAGCAGGGGGAGATCGTGCGGCACCTGGCGAGCGGGGTGCTGGGGCCGAACGCGCCGGAGCCGTTCCGCAAGAACTCGCTCGAGCAGACGCTCGTCTGGGACAGCAAGGACGACCACGGGCGATACGTGGACGACCTGGCGGCGCACCGGGTGCGGGCGTCTCTCGGGCTGCGGGCGCAATTCCACAAGACGCTGTTCTGGTCGCCGAAGCGGCGGACGCGGGCGCCGAAATACTTCCGGGTATCCCCCGTGGTCGCCGTCGCTCCGGAGGGGGTGTACGTGTACGACGGGGGGAACGGCCACCACCTGCGGCGGTTCGATCACCGGGGGAACTACGTGCGGACGGTCTACCCGCCGCCGCGTGACAAGCTGGAGGCGGTCAAGGGCCTGCGGTGGCGGACGTTTCCCCAGGACGGGAAGAGGCTGCCGCTCAAGTGGGGCCTGCCCCAGTACACGTTCCTCACATCGGGGCACCTGCAGTGGACGGGCGACAACTGGCCCACCAAGGTCACGGGCGATGCCGCCACGACACTGGCCCTGCATCCCGTCGATGGGGGACCCACCCGGATCGCAGTGATCAACCGGCGGCTGAACCGGCTGACCGCCGACGGCTCGACCGGCGGGCTCCCGCTCGCCGGCCCGAAGACGTCCATCACCATGTACGTCCGCGGCGTCCACGGCCTGCGCAGCGGGGACTACGAGATCCCCCCGCAGAGCGCCGCGTTCAGCCCCGACGGGAAGTGGCTCTACCTCACCGGCTTCCGCTATCACAAGAGCTGGCGGACGGGCACCGTCCACGCCGTCTACCGCATCGAGTACGACTCCAACGAGCCGATGCAGCTCTTCAAGGGCTCGCCGTACGAGAGCCGGAAGGACCCGAGCAAGCCGGGGAAGGACAACGAGCACTTCAACTATCCGACATCGGTCGACTGCGACGCGAGGGGCCGGGTCTACGTGACCGACTTCCTGAACGACCGGCTGCAGGTCTTCGCCCCGGACGGCGAGCACCTGAAGACCATCCCCGTGCACAAGCCGGCCGACGTGCAGATCAATCGCGAGACCGGCCAGATTTACGTCTTCTCCTACGTCGTCTTCACCACCCATTTCTGGTACCACGAGAAGAAGCTGAAGGCGATCAAGCGGACACTGAAGCGGTTCAAGAGCTTCGACGACCCGAAACAGACCGGCGGCTGGTCGCTCCCGAAAGGGACGTACGGCTTCCCCCGGGGCGGCGGCGGGCTCGACGAGGCGACCATCGAGCTCGACTTCCACACCGAGCCGCTCCGCATGTGGGTGATGCGCTCGCACGGGCCGATCATCTTCGAGCTCGACGGGCGGCAGTGGAAGCAGGCGTTCGACTTCGCGTCGCGCGCCAACCGCAAGGTGAAATGGAACCGCGGGGCGCGGCACATGAAGCAGCGGATCTACTTCAACCGCCGGAACAAAAAGCTGTACGTGGGCGACATGCACTCGCCCTGGCCCTTCCACGTCACCGGCTTCTACCGCATCCCCGCGGTGCACACGGAGACCGGACAGGTCGAGATCGTCGATCTCCCGTTCGACGCCGAGGACATGGCGATGGACATGGACGGGCGGGCGTATCTGCGCACGGCGGACGGGGTGGCCCGGTTCGACACGATCACCTGGCGGGAGATCCCGTTCGACTACGGCGACCGGCTGAAGGGGATGAGCGCGCAGGGACTCCGGAAGGCGCGGGTGGCATCGGCGATCCGGTTTGCCGGGGTGCTCGGCGTGGCGTCGGGCCAGCTCGGCGGGATGGACGTCTCGCCCAAGGGGCACGTGGTCGTCACCGTGGCGAACCCGGCGAAGAAGAAGTCGCGCCAGGCGACAAAGAACATGCACAGCGCCGGCGTGCAGACCTACACGCCCGAGATCTACCCCGGCCGCGCCCGGCCGTGGGAGGTGCACGTCTTCAACAAGCACGGCGAGGTCGTTTACGAGGACGCCGTGCCCAGCACCGGGCGGATGGACGGCGTGCTGATGGACGAGAACGACGACCTCTACGTGGTGGTCGCCGGCGTCGGGCGGGTGAACGGGAAGAAGTACTTCAATCCCATCTCGTGCGCCGTATTCAAGATGAAGCCCGGCACGAAGATCCTGTCGACGCGCGGCGCCCTGCCGCTCCCGCCGAGCCGCCGGCCGGACCGACCGCCGGACGTGTACGGGGTCGACGGCGCCGGCGACATGTGGATCACCGACGCGGCGTGGGTGCGCGGCGGGGTCGGGTTCGACGGCAAGCGGCTCGGCTGCCACTGTATGTCGCAGAGCCGGCCGGCGCTCGACCTGTTCGCCCGCCTGTTCCTGCCCGAGATCGACCACTACAGCGTGCTCGTCGTCGACACGAACGGGAACGAGATCCTGCGGATCGGGCGGTACGGCAACGTCGACGACGGCCTGCCGCTCGACCCGCGCGGCGGGCCGCCCCATCCGCGGCCGATCGGCGGCGACGAGGTCGCCATCATGCACGGCCAGATGCTCGCCACCTGGTCCGACCGGCGGCTCTTCATCGACGACCTCGGCAACCAGCGGATCGTCAGCGTCAAGCTCGACTACCACGAGTCTGCGACCGTACCGCTGAAGACCCCGGCCGCCGAGTGAGAAAATGTGCCTGGTGAGAAAATGTGCCTGGCACCTTTTAGTGAAGTCGCGGCGCGGGCATCCCGCCCGTGAAGCCCCACGGTCTGGAAGGCCGTGCCACGTCTTTGAGATGGCTTCTTGGTGGTAAGGGCATAGAATGGCTGTATTCGGCGTGTCGTGGCCGTTGAAAAAGGTGCCTGGCACCATTTTTGCCATTTTTGCGGCGATCCTGCTGGAGGGCAGCGGCATGGCCGCCGAGCAGATGACCTGGAATCCCCGGCCCTTCCTCGTGAAGCGACTCGCCGAATGCGTCCAGCCGATTCTGGACAGCCAGGATGCGGAGACGGGGCGGTTCGGGACCAAGCCGTGGACGTGCCGCGATCAGAACGCGCTGTTCCCCCTCGCCGTCGCCTGGTCCCAGGGGCACCCCGACAATCCGTGGCACCACGACAGGAAGCTGCTCGAGGCGATCCTGCTCGGCGGGGAGGCGCTCGTCGATGCCCAGGACCGGCGCGGCATGTGGACGTTTCGGAAGAAGGACGGCTCGACCTGGGGACAGATCGCCATGCCCTGGACGTACTCCCGCTGGGTTCGGGCCTTTGCGCTGGTCAAGGACGCGATGCCTGCCGGCCGCCGCGCCAAGTGGGAGAAGGGCCTGCGGCTCGGCTACACGACCATCGCCGGGCGCGAACTCCGCCGTATCCACAATATCCCTTGTCACCACGCCATGGGCCTCTACTGCGCCGGTCAGGTGTTCGGCCGGGACGACTGGAAGACGCAGGCGGCTGCGTTCATGCGCCGCGTGGTCGGCAAGCAGGAGCGCGACGGATACTGGAGCGAGCATACCGGGCCGGTCGTCCGGTACAACTTCGTGTACGTGGAGGCGCTCGGCTGCTACCACGCGATGAGCGGCGACCGAACCGTGCTGCCCGCGCTTCGGAAGGCGTCCGTCTTTCACGCCAACCTGACCTATCCGGACGGCACGGTCGTCGAAACCGTGGACGAGCGGAATCCGTATCATCCCGGGGCCATCCCGATCGGGAACGCCGGGTTCAGTTTCTCGGCGGAGGGACGCGGCCACATGCTCCGGCAGCTCGAGCGGCTGAAGGCCGCGGGCCGGGAAATCGGGGCCGACGTCGCCGCGCAACTGCTCCTGCACGGCGCGACAGGGCCCGCCAGACTGTTCGCCGCAGACGAGGCATGGACATCCTCCGACGGCCGGATCGGCGTCCTCCGGAGCGGCCCGTGGTTCCTTGTCGGCTCCGCCCACACCGCCCCTGTCTCCCACAGCCGCTGGATCCAGGACCGGCAGAACTTCGTCAGCATCTTCCACCGGAAGACCGGCCTGATCGTCGGCGGCGGCAACACAAAGCTCCAACCGTACTGGAGCAACTTCACCGTCGGAGACCGGTCGCTGCTCACGCACAAGCCGGGCGATCGAAGCCCGTCGTTCAGGCCGTCCGAGGGCCTCCGGCACGTGCCGCGCGCCGCGAAGCTCAAGCTCGCGATCGCGAAGGGCACGCCGGGCGTTGACTTGCGGCTGAATTACGGCCCGGAGCAGGCGACGGTCCTCGCCGTGCCGGAAGGCGATTCGACCCTTCGCCTCACTTGTGTCTGCAAGCCCAAAGGCAAGCGCCCGGTCCACGGCCACCTGACCTTCATCCCGCGCGTCGGGCGCGTGATTCGGACCGGCTCGGGCAAGTCGAGGAAACTGGACGGCAAGGGGATCGACTGGTCCGGGAAGGCCTGCGGCGGATGGATCGAGCACGCCGGCTGGCGGTTGGCCCTGCCCGCCGGCGCCCGGATCCTCTGGCCGAAGAGGCGGCACAATCCCTACCGTAAGACCGGGCGGAGCACCCTGGCCGAGGCGCGGATTGTCATCGAGACCACGTTCACGGCCGAGGCGCCACGGCATGAGTTCGTCCTGACCATCCGATAGCCGCCCCGGCGAAATCGGGGCAAGGAGACGGGGGCTGCCTCGGGAGGACGCCGCACCGGATCGAGAGACGACGGGATGGCAGTGGTGCTCGCCCCCGTGCGTGAGTGGATGTCGAGGGGCTACTCGCCCGCGGGGACGAGCTCGACGGTCAGCGCGTCGATGTAAGTGGGATTCAGCTCGGCGCTCGGCTCGATGTCGACCGGGCCGAGCGGCAGGTCGTACTCAGTGCCGCTCTTCGTGATGACCCGTTCGTTCTTTCTCGCTCCCGCTTTCTCGCGCCAGGTCCAGGTGACGCGGACGCCGCGGTCGGTCATCGCCGACTTGTCGGACCACGTGACCTTGACCTTGTTCTCGCCGGGCTTCGGGCGCGGTGACATGAAGTAGTTGTACTGGAAGACCGGTGCGAGGCGCAACCCATCGACTCGGGCGCCCGGCCCGCCGGTGATCGTGTACGAGAGCTTTCGTCCGAGCGGCTTGGTGATTCGTCCGGGCATTACGTTGATCTTGCCTCCAGCGTGCCGCACAGGGGCGGGGGCGCGGGGGTTGACCTTGGTGGTCAGCCAGATGTATTTGCCCTGTCGCCTGATCTTGACGATCGCCTTCTCGCCCGTCACCGTCCCCGTGACGTTCTCGCCGACGAAGACGTACGGCGTCTGGAACTCGACGGTGAGCGACCACGGCTTGGCCGGGTCTTTGGCGTGCAGGCCGCCTTTCAGGTCGTCGGCCAGGTTCTCGCTCTTGACGATCGCCTCGCGCCAGAGCTCGTTCTTCGCCGGCTCGAAGACGACCTCGCCGTTCCCGTAGTGCCGCCAGCTATCTTCGTTGTTGCACAGGTGCCGCGGCCCGCCCTCGCGATACCAGTCGGGCATCCTCTCCCAGCCCTTGCGGTAGACGTAAGCGTGGGGGAACGTCTTGCCGTAATACCTGATGTACTTCAGCCCGGCCCGCAGGTTCGTGGGGAAGACCTGGTTCTTCGGCTTCTTGCCGCCGCCCTTCCCGCGCGAGCCGCCCTTGGCGCGGTAGTAGAAGAGCGGCTGGCCGACGTCGCACGGCATGAACCGCTCGGGCTTTTTCACCGGGTCGCTGACGAGCGACGGGTCGCTGGCGATCTGGATCGAGCTGGCGATGTCCTTCCCGTCGGCGGTGTAGACGTAGAACCCGGCGTGCGGGTCGAGCAGGTGGAACTTCCCGTCGAACTTCAGCTCGCCCATGGTGTGCCCGCCCTTGACGGGCTTCGGCTTCGCCCGTTTCGGGTCGTACGGCCCGTAGAGCTTCTCGCGGGTCATATGCTTCCGGGTCATGAGGTAGCTGTCGACGAGCCATCCGTTCATCATCAGGCGGCCCCATTCGGAGTCGGGCATCCAGCCGCCGAATCCGCCGCCGCGGACGCTGCCGTCGCCGAACTCGTACAGGTGGAACATCGACATCGTCCGCCACATCGTCCCGCAGAGCGAGTAGCCGTAGGTGCAGATCACGTCCCAGTGCCCGCTGCTGATGCGGTCCCAGTGGAACATCTTCGTGTTGAACATCCGCCAGACGGCGAGGGCGCGCTCCCGCTCGGTCATCCCCGGCTTGCAGACGCTCTTGCAGATCGTCTCGATGCTCGACGGGTCGATCGAGCGGTCGGTGGTCACGCGCAGGTCGAGGGCCTCGGCGGCGCGGGCGGGCGCCGCCAGGGCGAGCGTCGCCGCGAGCATCAGCAGGGTCAGCGCAGCGCAGCACGTCGCGCGATAGGACCGATACGTCCCATAGGACCTATATGTCCTATTGTTTCTTGTTCTCATCCGTGTCCATCCGTGGCTAATTCTCTGTCTTCTTCAGCTTCAGCACGCGCAGCGTCTTCCCCGGCAGTGCGGCGAGGGTACAGCCGGGGTTGTACGTCGCGCGGGTGCCGCGGCCGAATGCCGTCTTGTCGAACTTGTACACTTTGCCGGTGCGGAAGTCGGCCAGGTACTGCCCGGCGCCGAGCGAGTAGTTCCAGCCGGTACAGCCGTGGAGCGCGGGGTCGCCCCGGAAGTAGCGCGGCCACCATCCGAACGTGCCCAGCCGCACCGGCTTCCCGACCGGCTCGAGCTCCTCGTCGATCGTCACCTCCCATACGCAGAGCGGGCGGTGCTTTTTCCCGGGGAACGGCTTGAGGCGAGCGCCGACGAACCGGATGCGGCGGCTCTCGTTCCGCCCCTCCTCCGGCGGCGCCCACGCGATCATGTGCTTGTAGTACGCGACGCCGACGAGCCACTCCTTCGGGCTGAGCACCTCGACGGGGCCGAGCCGGCCGGCGAAGCCGTCGGGCAGGCGCCAGGCCCACAGCCCGGCGCCGCGGACGACCCCGACCGGCGAGGGCAGGTCCCTGGTCGCGGCGTGCAGCTCGCCCCCGGGCGAGATCGCCTCGCACTTGTACGGCCCGCCCGTCGGCCGGAGATCGCTCCGGAGCACGCTGCGAACCGCGCCGACTGTGACTCTCGGCTCGTCGGGCTCCCAGCCGAAGAGGACCGCGTTTCGCCCCGGCTTCGCCTCGGCCTCCGTGCGCTCGACGGTCACGAGCGGGCCGGCCGCCGGGCCGACCAGGTGGGTCTGCTTCTTGTTGCGGGTCACGATGGCGGCGACGTGGCTCCCCTCGGGCGTGATGCCCAGGTGCGTGAGCACGAACCCGCCTTTCTCCCAGAGCGTGCGGACGTCATCGCCGCCCGGACTGACGCTCGCGATCAGCAGGCGGCCCTGCCCCTCGGCCGCGAACACGATCCGCGCCCCGTCGGGCGTGAACTGCGCCCGCTTCACGGTCATCCCGTCCTGCTTCCAGATCGTCTTCGACTCGACGACGGACACGGTCCCCGCCTCGTCCTGGGCGCGGGCCGCCCCGGCGAGGGCAACGACCGCACCGACGACGAGAATCGCTCGTCTCATCGGCAGAAAACCTCCGCTGACCGGTCGGCTTTATTCTACCATGCAGGCGGCCGGGCCGCTTTCCCCATGTGAACTCCGGCCCGGAACAGCAAAAGGAAAATTGGGAAACTGGAAAAACAGAGCAAGGTTGCTGCCCGGAGGGCACCATGCAGGACCTTTCCCAATTTCCCCGCTTTTCCCTTTTTCCTTTGCTTCTTCGGGCCACGAGAACCGCGCCGGCGCTACGTCCGCTCTTCCATCAGCATCTCTTTGACTTTCATCAGCCGGGTGATGTTTCCGCGCTCGCGCTCGTTGATCTTCATCTCCACCTCGCGCCGCTGCTGCTGGAGCTCGGGGATGAGGACGTATTCGAGGGCGTTCGCGCGGCGGCGGGTGCGCCCGAGCTCGGCGGCGAGCAGGGCGAGCGACCGCTCGAGCTGGGCGAGCCGGAAGAGGAGGTCGGGGAGCTGCTGCAGTTCGTCGAACGCCATGTCGAGCTCCGGCGGCGTCTGGGTCAGGCTGTAGCGATAGGATTCGGGCGGCTCGGGCGGCTGGAAGACGGGGGTGGTGACGCCCATGACGCGGCGGCGGTCGATGGTGAGCTCGGCGGACGTGGCGTTCTGGGCGATGGCCTCGCGGACGGCGCCCCGGGGCGAGACCGCGGTGGCCAGGGTGAACCGGGCGAGCAGGCCGGGGAACGTGCGGTCGACCTCGTCACGGGCCCGGCGGTACGTGGGGATCAGGTCGGTCAGCTCGCGGATCAGCCCCTCCAGCTTGTCCTTCAGGAGCTTGTGCCCGCGCTGGGCCAGCACCAGCCGCTTCCGCAGCCGGAGCAGGTTCATCCGGTTTGGGTTGACCTTCTTCTTCATCGCCTGTTCATGGACGCAGTTTGACGCAGATTTCGCACATGATCATTTGAGCAGCCTTCTTCCTGGTGCCGTATCTGTAATCTGCGGGTATCCGCGTTCATCTGCGTCGATTGCCTCTCCTTCCGGGACGCAGTTTGACGCAGATTTCGCACATGATCATTTGAGCAGCCTTCTTCCTGGTGCCGTATCTGTAATCTGCGGGTATCCGCGTTCATCTGCGTCGATTGCCTC
>JAWODX010000252.1:0-3925 GCA_046483085.1 Planctomycetota bacterium | reverse complement strand
GGCCACTGGGGCCACAGCGGCAGTCCCTCCACCCGGTTGTGGCTGCCGTTGTGGCCCCAGTGGCCGAGCTGGTTGTCGGTGCCGGACACGGCCTGGTGGGCCTTCAGCCATTCGAGGGCCTTGATGATCGTGTCGCTGACCTGGGGCGGGATGCCGGGCGATTGGCCCACCTCGCCGGCCGTCACCGCGGTGTCCACACACGGGCATCCGATCGCCAGGTCGCTGTCGAGCAGGCGTTCCTGCACGAGCGTCTCGTACCAGGCGCGGCCCCGGCTGAAGTCCCAGGACGCGGGGAACACGCCGCGGTTCTGATTCGCGTACATGAGGCAGCCGTGGAAGATGTGTTCCATGCGCTGCTGACACTGGAGCTGGCTGCTCTTGACGAGCAGGTGCTTGGTCCCGACGGCCAGGATCGAAACGAGGGTGAGGATGACGGTGATGACCACGAGCAGTTCGGTGAGAGAGAAACCGCGTGTGCCTCTGGCAGGACTCATGGCTCCAATCCGCCCGACCCGACCGGACTGTGAGCGGGCTCCGGACAACACCCTTCCACCTGCGTGATTATACGGCGCGCAAAGCGCGATGTAAAGAAGAGTAAAGAGAAAACGGGGGCCGCCGGGAGCAGCGGCCGCGGCGCGGCCGGTCGCTGCGAAGCCGGGGCGAGGAAAATCCCGCCTTGACATCGGTCGCCGACTGCGTTACTATGTGATAGAATAATCACGGAACTCCAGCATGAACGATGTCCACGATCGCCTGTACGAGTTGAAGGCGGACCTGATCAAGGCGGCGGCGCATCCGATCCGGCTGGCCATCATCGACTGCCTGCGCGACGGCGAGGAGTGTGTCTGCCGGATCGCCGAGCAGGTCGAGGCCGAGCGCTCGAACGTGTCGCGCCATCTCGCCCTGATGACCAAGGCCGGGCTGATCGACAGCCGCAAGGACGGGCTGAAGGTCTTCTGCGGGCTGCAGACGCCCTGCATTCTCGAGTTCCTCGCTTGCGCCGACCGCTGGCTGCGCGAACGGATCGAACGTGAGACGGCCCTGCTCGACGCGCTCGAGCCCGAGTAGAAGGCCCGGCGGCTGGTCGGCCGTACGGAGAAGGAAAAGAGGAAAAACAGAAAACCGGGAACATTTCTTTCCTGCCACTGGAACAACGGCAGAGAGGACGCTTTTCCCTGTTTCCGTTTGCCCGTTTCCCTTCCATACATCCCTCTTTTTCTTCGTTCTGCAAGTCAAGAGTCACGGAGCCGTAGTCGGTGAACTGGAAGACCGAGTGGGAAAAGCTGGCGCTCGTGGTCGCCGGGTTCCTCGTCTGCTTCTGCCTGCCGGTGGGCAGCGAGCGGTTCGGGTCGGCGGTGATGGAGGCGCTGCACCTCGTCCGCTGGTACGCCCGGGACCACGTGCTTCTTTGCCTGGTCCCCGCGTTTTTCATCGCCGGGGCGATCGCCGTGTTCGTCAGTCAGGCGTCGGTGATGAGGTATCTGGGCGCCCGGGCGAACAAGGTGCTGGCGTACGGCGTGGCCAGCGTGTCGGGCACGATCCTCGCCGTCTGCTCGTGCACCGTGCTGCCGTTGTTCGCCGGCATCTACCGGATGGGCGCGGGGCTGGGCCCGGCGACGACGTTCCTCTATTCGGGCCCGGCGCTCTCGCTGCCGAACATGCTCGTCATCCGCAGCGTGATCGGCACGAAGAAGACCCTCGTATTTGTGCTGCTCGTGGTTGTGATGGCCACGATCAGCGGGCTCACGTTTGGATGGATCAATTGGGTTGACCGGTTTCCGGAGGAGGACGTGATGGCAGAGCAAGCGGACGGAGAGAAGAAGGACGTGCTGATCTACGCGTGCTCGGGCGGGGCGAACGTGGGCGAGGTCGCCGATCGCACCGGCCGGGCACTGATGGCCGAGGGCCGGGGCACGATGTGGTGCCTGGCCGGGCTCGGCGGCAGCGTCGGGCCCATCCTCGACCGGGCGAAGAAGGCCGACGTCAACCTCGTTCTCGACGGCTGCCCGGTCGACTGCGCGAAGAAGATCTTCGAGAACGCCGGCATCACCAACTTCCGGCAGATCAAGGTGACCGACCTCGGGATCGAGAAGGCGAAGGGCGTGCCGGTCACCGACGAGCAGGTGGCGAAGGCCGTCGCCCGCGCCCGCGAAGCACTCGCTGCGCACACGTGACCGGCGGCAGGCGAAGGCAGGTCCCGCACCAGGGCCGCCACACCTCGAGAAAGGAGCGACGAGATGAAGATCCAGGTCCCGGGCCCCGGGTGCCCGAAGTGCAAGAAACTGGCCGCGAACACGGAGGCCGCGGCCCGCGAGCTCGGGCTCGAACACGAGGTGGAGAAGATCACGGACCTCAACGAGATCATGACGTTCGGCGTGATGATGACCCCGGCGCTCGCCGTCGACGGCGACGTCAAGGTCTCGGGCACGGTCCCCTCGGTCGACGAGCTGAAAGGCCTGCTCGGCTGATCGCGCGGGCGCCCGGGGCGAGGCCGCCATTGCCCTCCGGGGCGCGGGGTGGTATCCTGCCGCCATGGCGCCCGACGATCACCCGCATCACGACCACGTGCCGGGGCTCCGCGACGCCCGCCGCGTCACCCTCGCGGCCATCGCGCTCAACCTGTTCCTCACCGTCGTCAAGTTCGCCTGCGGCGTGCTCGGCAGGAGCCAGGCCCTCGTCGCCGACGGCGTGCACAGCCTCTCGGATTCCACCACCGACATCGCCGTGCTCGTCGGCATGCGATACTGGTCCCGCCCGCCCGACGAGAGCCACCCGCACGGGCACGGACGGATCGAGACGATCGTCTCGCTGGCCATCGGAGTGGTGCTGGCGCTGATCGCGGTGGGCATCACCTACGACGCGCTCAGCGGCCTCCTGGAGGAGCACCCACCTCCGCGGTGGGTGGCGCTGATCGCGGCCGGCGCGTCGATCGTCTGCAAGGAGATCATCTACCGCTGGACGACCCGCGTCGGCCGGCGGATCAAGTCCACCGCGCTGATCGCCAACGCGTGGCACCACCGGTCGGACAGCTTGAGCTCGATCCCCGTGGTGATCGCCGTCCTCGTCGCGAAGATCGATCCGGCGTGGGCGTTCGTCGATCACGTGGCCGCCGTCGTCGTCTCCGTGTTCGTGCTCCGGGCCGCCTGGTCGATCGGCTGGCCCGGCCTGAAGGAACTGGCCGAGACGGCCGCCCCGCGCGGCGTGCGCGAGCGGATCGAGCAGGTCGCTCTCGAGACCGCGGGCGTCGAGCTGGTCCACGCTCTCCGCACCCGGTACGTCGGCGGCGGGCTCCACGCCGACCTGCACGTGGGCGTCCCGGAGGAGCTCAACGTCCGGCAGGGCCACGATATCTCGGAGCGCGTCAAGAACCGGCTGATCGAAGAGGTCCCAGACGTCGTGGACGTCGTCGTCCACCTCGAACCGGCCGAGGATTACGAGGTCTGCTCCGAGGTTCGCCTGTGAGTCAGAAGAAAACGGTCCTCTTCCTCTGCGCCACGAACGCCTGCCGGAGCCAGATGGCCGAGGGCTGGACCCGGCACCTGCACGGCGACCGCGTCGACCCCCGGTCCGCCGGCGTGAAGAAGACGCGGGTCGACCCGAACGCCGTCCGGGTCATGGCCGAGGCCGGCGTCGACATCGCCGGGCAGCGGTCCAAACAGATCGCCGACCTGCCCGAGCTCGACGTCGACCTCGCCGTCACCGTGTGTGCCTCCGCCCGCGAACATTGCCCCGCCTTCCCCGGCGGGACCCGCGTCGTCCACGTCGCCTTCGACGACCCCCCGACACTTGCCGAAGACGCGGGCACCGAGGACGAGGCGCTCGCCCACTACCGGCGCGTCCGCGACGAGATCCGGGCGTTCGTGGAAGGTGAACTGCCCCGGCTCCTTTGGGAAGACGACGCACTGTCCGGCGGACAGGCGGACAG
>JAWODX010000128.1:0-6221 GCA_046483085.1 Planctomycetota bacterium | reverse complement strand
CTTGATACCGCCGCTGAACGTCACCGGGCTGATCACCACGTCGGCCCGCGCGTACTGTTTCGACAGGTCGGGAACCACCCCGAGGAGCCGCATTCCCTGGGCCTCATCCCCCTTGAAGTACCGGCACACGCCCCCGCAGACGATCAGCTCGGCGTCGGGGTGGGCCCGGCGGATCAGGGGCCACGCGTTGTCGAGAAAATCGGCGAGTCCCTCGCTATTGGCGGTCGAGGAAGATCCGACCGTGAGGACCCGCTTGCTCGCCCCCGCCGGCGGGGGCGCCCTGTAGTCGTTGGGCAGCGAAACGCACGGCGGAACGGTCACCACGGTCGTGTCCGGCACCATCCTGCGGAACTGCTCGGCGTCGCTCTGCTGGATAGCGACGACGATGTCGAACTTCTGAAGCCTCGCCGTTTCCTCCTCCTCCGAGACGTTCAGCCAGTGTTCGATGCCCTGGGCTTCGAAGGCTTTCTGTCGGAGGTACATGACGTCGTGGGTGTCCACGACGGTGATCGATGACGGCCCGATGGCGCGCAGCGTGTACGCGAGGCGGATGTACTCGACGATGACGACGTTGGGCCGGAGCTCTCGCCAGGTCTCCGAGAGTGCCCGGACGACGTCGTCGCTCTCGAAGTCGGCCAGTGCGAAGCCCTCGGCCTTCCGGGCGCGTTCGCGCGCCCACCTGCGGTGGAAGAACACGAACTTGACGGTGTCCAGCAGGGATTCGGGAACGTGTGCCCGGAGGGCCAGGTAGGCGTTCCGCAGAGGGCTGTTCATCGAAATGGCCGACGAGATGCCGGCTCGCTTCACGGCCGATCTCTTCCAGCGGGCGGCCCGAGTCGTGGAGAACACGTGCACGCGACACCCCGTGGAACGCAGCGCGCGGACCAGGCCCCTGATGCGCGCCGCGCAGCCGCGGCGCTCCTCGAGGAACCCGCTGTCGGTGACCAGGAGCACGGTTTTGCCCTCCAGTCTCACGTGTCTCTTCTGTCCATTCATCGGCTGCTTTGCCTCTGCTTGTTCCGGCTCCGCCTATCCGGGGCCTCTTGGCCCACCTGTCGGGTGAGCGGGGGCCGATCTCGGGGTCTACTTGTCAAGAAAGGGGCATTTTGCGGGCCAGCGCGACAATGCAGCGCCCCGCGTCTCCGGCCACGAAGTCCGTGGATAGCCGATCCGCCTGAGAGAGGACCTCTTGTGTTTCGAATCCCGTTCGCCGGAGTAATTCGGTCAATCCCCGGCGTGTGTAATGGCGGCGGTGGAACGGGAATCGTCCCCTGTCAAAAGGGATCACCCGCTGGTTGGGGCATCCGCAAAGCAGAAGCCCTCCCGGTTTCAGACTCGCGTGCACCCGGCCGAGGAATGCTCGATCGTCTTCCAGGTGCTCGATTGTTTCGAACGATACCGCCACGTCAAAGGTCCCGGGCTGGAACGACATTCTCTGCACATCCGCCACGACGTATTCGATGCGGGGAGACGTGTAGTACTTGCGGGCGTATTCGACCGCATGCGGATTGACCTCCACCCCGACCACCCGGTTACAGGAGGAGCGCTCCGCGATCATCCACGCTCCGTACCCGATCCCGCAGGCCACGTCCAGTACGTTCGCCCCCTGCGGTATCCGTCCACAGGCAAAGGCATATCGCGCCTTATGATCCGCGCGGATTCCATCCAGCGTGGGGGCGACTTGGCGCTCGGATGGGTCGAGGAGCTTGGTCCCTCCGGCCACCAGGTCATGCCTGTCTCGCGCCTCGCACCGGACGTCCCAGTACCCGTGCCACTCAAGGAAGAAGGCCAGCAATTCACGGTTGAACCCAGCTCGATGCGCGTGCCGGGTGGGCGCGGGCCCCGTCGAGGGCGACCGGGGGCCAGCGGGGCCTTGCCAGCCCCACAAGCCGGCAAGGGCCCGCCGGCTGTCCGAGCTCTCATTCCGCCAAGTCGTGGCATTCCATTCGGCTTGCTTCCACTGCTTGATGTGATAGTCGACGTTTGGAACGACGACTTCCAGCTGCCCCCCGATGGCCAAGGCCCGCATCCAATCGCGCAGCGACGCGCCTGCCTGTGACAATGTCAGGTGCTCGAGCACGTGGCGACCCCTGATTTCCTTGACCTGTTCGAAGTACCAGGAAACCCGCCACGGCTTGCAGAGGACCTCCTCGCCGGAGGGGCCGCGAATATGGCAACACCCCGAGTCGTCCCCGCCCATCGGCGGACCGCTCAGGTCGAGCCGAGCCACCTTCTTCCGGCCGAACCTCTTCGCCCGGCGCTCCTCCCGTTGGCGGGCACTCCGCTCGGTCCGGTGCAACTCGTAGCCCGCGGTACGGAGAATCCCCGCCAACCGGTTCTTCAGGAAGTGGCTCAGGCTCGACAGCTTCAAATCCATTGCTTGCCTGTTCGAGGCTGTGGTCAGGCGAGGCCCGCCACCCGAAGCGGTCGGGATCAGTCCCCGTCATTCCAGCCGGAACACGCCGGGCAGCAAGACGAAGGCCGTGCCCTTCTCTTGTCCTTCCACCGTGAATTTCTCTGCCATGTGTCTAACCAACAGATGCTTGTAGCTCCGCTCTCCGTCCAGAAAGATCAACGTAACCGTGTACACACCGGGCTTCAGATAGAGCTCTCCGACTTCGATCGTCAGGCGAAACGGCCCCGCAGGGTTCTCGATCGGCCCGGTGTCGAAGCTGTTACACTCGACTGCCACGCGGCCGTTGGGCCCGAAGAACTGGACAATGATATGGAACGACCGGACCGCTCGTTCAGCTTCGCCTGCCAGCCGGATCGTCAGAGTATCGCCGTGTTCGAACACGGTACGCGATTCGCCCCGGGCGAAGAGGGCAAGATCGGTCAGACGGACCTCGCCCGTTCCGGCGGTGATCCCCTGGGGCAGTTCGATATTCGACTGGTATAATTCGACCGCTCGCCCGACGCTGCCGCAGTGAATCATCTCCCCCTCTCGCAGCACAATCGCTCGCGAGCACAATCGCGTCACGTGGGGCATACTGTGACTGATGAAGACGACCGCACATTCGCTCAGCATCCGAGCGATCTTGTTGTAGCTCCTTATTCTGAACTGGAGGTCGCCGACCGCCAGCACCTCGTCGATCAGGAGGATCTCCGGGTCGACGTGGGCGGCGACGCTGAAGCCGAGCCGCACCCGCATCCCGCTCGAATACCGCTTCACCGGCACGTCGATGAAGCCCCACAGCTCGGCGAAATCGACGATCTGGTCGAACTTCGACTCGATCTCGCTCTTGTCCATCCCGAGGATCGCCGCGTTCAGGTACACGTTCTCGCGGCCGGTCAGCTCGGGATGGAAGCCGGCGCCGACCTCGATGAGCGACGAGAGCCGGCCGTTGACCCGGTAGCTCCCGCTCGTCGGTGACGTGATCTTCGAGAGGATCTTCAAGAGCGTGCTCTTGCCGGCGCCGTTCGGGCCGATGATGCCGAGGCACTCGCCCCTGCTCACCTCGAAGCTGACGTCCCGGAGCGCCCAGAACTCGTCGGACGTCCGCGGGCGCAGCCCGGGGATCATCGACAGGAGCGTGCCGGTCCCGGCGCGCTTGTGGTACATCTTCGAGAGGTTCTCGACCACGATGGCCGGCTCATGCGCCATCTTCACATCACCTCACGTCCAACAGCAGACGCAGATGAACGCAGATTGCGCAGATGACAACGACTGGTCTGTGTCCATCTGCGTAATCTGCGTCTGATTCCTTCATATCACGTCGGCGAACTGTTCTTCGGCCCGGCTGAAAAACCAGTGGCCCAGGACCGCCAGCACGGCGGCCGCGGCCGCCGAGATGCCGAGCAGCCCGAGGTCCGGCACCTGCCCGCGGAGCACCGCGTCCTTGAACGCCTCCACCGCGCCCGTCATCGGGTTGGCATAGCTCACCCAGCGCCATCGCTCGGGGACCTGTTCGAGCGGATAGATGATCGGCGTGGCGTAAAACCAGACCTGGACGACGAGCCGCATCACCGGGCTGACGTCGCGGCGGAAGACCTGCAGCGCCGACGAGAACATCGATACCCCGAGAGCGAGCACACACACAATGGCGACCGCCGGGACCGCCCAGAGAAAGTGGACGGTCGGCGGCACACGGAACGCGATCATCAGCAGGAGATAGACGGCGAATGCGACCCCGAAGTCGACCAGTCGGCAGGCGATCCCCGCCAGCAGGATGATCTCGCGCGGGAAGTAGACCTTTCGGATCAGGTTCGCGTTGCTCACCATCGAGTCGGTCAGGAGTGTCAGGCTCCGCGAGAACAGCCCCCAGATCAGGAGGCCCGAGTACACGAAGATCGGATAGGGGTAGTCCTTCACCTCGACGCGGATGACCGCGGTGAAAATGAGCGAGAAGATGGCCATGAGCGCGAGGGGCTGGAGCACCGCCCAGCCGATGCCGAGGTAGCTCTGCTTGTACCTCGACTTGATCTCGCGGGCGGAGAGCTGCCAGAGCAGATACTTCCGCGACGCGATTTCGCTCCAGACCGACATCAGCCCTCCTCGTCCTCCGGCGGCTCCGGCTCGGTGATGTCGACGACCTCGCCTTTCGTTTCGAGCAGCTTGCGGAGGATCACGTCGTCCCGCTTCGAGAACTTCGTGAAGATGATCCGGTCGAAGTCCAGCCCGTCGAGCTCGTCGACCGAGACAACTGTCTGCCCGGCGCACTCCTCGCCGAAGTGGTCCTCGTCGGCCACGGCGACCAGCTCGATCTCGTTCTCGGGCAGCGAGACCGCAACCACCTCGGCCAGCGGCTCGGCGCCGTAGAAGACGACCCGCCGCACATCCTCGTCCGCCGCCAGGTCGTGCAGCAGGTTCGACGCCAGCCGGTGGCACTCGCGGTACATGTTGTAGGTGAACGAGACGAACTCGACGCTCAGCCGGGCCTTCTCGGCGAAGCCCTTGGGGGTGAGCCAGTAGAGCATGCGTTTCGGCGGCGCCGTGCTCACCTTCAGCCATCCCTTCTTCACGAGCTGCCGCAGGTAGCGGTCGGCGAGCCGGCCGGCGATGTTCAGCCGATGCAGCAGGTCCCGCTTGCTGACCTTCTCGCCCCGCTTGATCGCCTGGAGGATATCCAGCTCGCGCATCGTGCTCGACTTCATTGCGGTTCTTCTCGTCCTGGCTGGCCGAGGCTCGAAGAGGTATGATCGCACATCGGCCGCCGCGTGTTTAGTTTTACTCCGTACCGCACGGTGTGGCACGGAGAAGAGAAGGAAAACGGGGAAAGGGGGAAAAGGGAAAAAGCAACGCAGGAACTTGTCCCCCCGATGCGCAACCGGTGGGAATGTCGTTGCGGCGGAGCCGGAGTACAAATCCGAAATCCGAAGCCCGGAATTCGAAACAAATCCCAAATGCGAAACCCGAAACAAGTGCCCCGCCACCAGGTCGGTCGGAAGTGTCCGTTCGGCGGAGCGGACGGGCACGAATCCGCAGGGTTGAAGTCCCGGCGCCGCCGATCATGCCGCCGGGGCCGCCGTTGGTGACGCGGGCATCCTGCCCGCGTGTCGCGAGGGCGTCTCGCCCTCGCACTCTTCACGCACACGGGTCGCGGCCAGGATGGCCGCGAGACCGCGGGCAAGATGCCCGCGACACGTCGCCCGTCGCACGCGCCCTTCAGCGGACTGTTCGTCATCGTGTTTGTGCATGAGAGCACGAAGTCGCATCCCGCCGCCGTGGCGTCAGGCCAGGGTTCGGTCGTGCGAATCTGCGAAATCTGCGGATGCAGTTCAATCATCGTTCTCTTCCTGCGGGCCGCCCCACTCGGGCGCGGCGGCGCCATCCACAAGGAACGGGTTCACGACCGGGGCGTAGTGTTCGAGCAGTCCCAGGAGCACGGCGTCCTCCGCACGCGCCCAGTCGGCGAGCACGAAGCCGTCGAACTCCACGCCGCCCAGGTCGTCCAGCCGGACGACCCCGTCGGCCTCGCGCTCCTCGTCGCAGGTCGCGACGAGCGTGATGCCCGCATCCGACGCCATCCGCTCGATCAGCGGCGCGAGCGGCGTCGCTCCGTAGATCACGGCGCGCCGCACGCCGAGCCGTTCGGCCTCGCGCCCGATCGCCTCGACCGACCGTTCGCGATGCCGTGCCAGCGGATCGGCGAGGAACGCCCGGAACTGCCAGCCGCCGCGCTCGACCAGCCGCCGGCCGCGCGGCGTCAGCGAATACCGGTGCCGGGCGTCGCCCTGGATCCGCACCGCGCCGCGGTCTTCGAGACGCCTCAGGTAGCGAT
>JAWODX010000127.1:0-2794 GCA_046483085.1 Planctomycetota bacterium | reverse complement strand
CGGTGTCGCTTCAAAGCTCCGCCGTCATTGGCCTGCTATGTCGAGAAGGGCCGTCTGACGGTCGACGGTTCCGTGTTCAACGCGCTCGCGAAGGTGGGCGTGCTGGCCACCGACCAGGCGTCTGCGGTGATCAGGAACTCGACGTTCACGGACTGCAAGACGACCGCTCTCCTGGTCCAGAATGGGAGCGGGATCGTCGTGCGCGGCTGCACCTTCGACCGGATCGGCGGCAGCGCCGTCTCCGGGATCAAGGCGACGGGCGTCGTGCTCCGCGACTCCAAGGTCAGCGGCTGCAGCAGGACCGCCGCTTCGGCACAGGGCGGAGCACGGTTGACCGTGTTGGGCAACCGAATCACGAAGTGCGACTGGGGCGTCCTGGCGCGGCAGGTCGGCGACGTGCTCGTGCAGGGGAACGCCATCACCGATGCAAAGCCCAAAGGCTGCGGCGTGCAGGCGGTGGACAGCTCCCACGTGCGCATCTGCGACAACCGCGTCGCCGGCGTGCACTCGGCGATCGACGTGCGGGGCGCCCTCAAGCGCCCGGCGGCGATCGCCCGGAACACCATCGTGAGCGCGGGCAACGGTGCGATCTTCGTGAGGGCGAGCGGCCCCGAGGGCCGGCCGGCCGCGCTCATCGCCCGCAACGACTGCGTCGGCTTCGGCGGCTGGGGGATCATGCTCAGTCGGGGGAGCCGGGGGGTCCTCGTGCGCAACACGCTGGTCAGCGCGACGGGGATGGGCCTGACCGTGCAGAGGAAGTCGGAGGCGATTCTGAACGGCAACCTGATTCAGACGCCGGAGGCGACCGTCAACATTTTCGAGAGCCCGGGAGAGAAGGTCTGGCTGAGGCGGGAGATCCTGGTCGGGCCGGACAGCCCGGGGGCGGCCAAGCCGAGGTTGATGGCGACGGCACGCCGGATCACGACCGCCCTCTCGTTCTACGAGAACTCCGAGCGGCTGAGGAGCGCCGCCTCGGCTCTCCTGAAGGAGAAGGACGGGGCCACGCCGGATGGCGCCGGCAAGCTGTCCGAGGCATTGTCGGCGCTGTACGCCGCCCGGGCGCGCGTGGAGCGAGCCGCTTCGGAGCTGACGCCGGTGCGCCTGCTGGTCGAGGACCGGATCGGCCGGCAGCGGCCCAGGGGCTTCTCGGTGTATGACGGCGCCTCGTCGCTCCTCTATGGCTCGCCGGCCTTCTTCTCGACCAGCATCAAGCGGCCCCGGCGCGTTGCGCTCGACGTGAAAGAGAAGAAGGCAGGTCTCTCTGCTTATCTCCGCGCGACGTCCAGCGCGGAAACACAGCGGCTGTTGAAGGAGTACGACGGACAGGCGGCGCCATCGCCGGCTCTGATCCGGGCTCTGGTCAAGGAGTTGAACCGCCTGGTCACCGGTCCCCCCATATACGACGAGGAGCGGTTCAAGGGCGTCCACCTGGATGCGAAGACCCAGGGCCTGGTCAAGCGCGTGGCGGGCATGAAGAAGGAGGACCTGGAGAAGCGGGAGAACCGGCGTTTGCTCGACCGCCACAACCGCCTGCTCATCGAGGCGGTCTATGGGGACTGGATCGCGAAGAGCGGGAAGCTGGCGGCGGCGACCCTGGCCGAGGGATGGGTATTCCTGCGGCCGGGGACGTATTGGGTCGTCTCGGCCCCCGACGCTCGGTATCGGCGGCGAGTTGGTGTCAAGGCGGGCGGGCCGGTCGATGTCGTGGCCAAGAGCTCGGCCGGGCTGTGGCTTCAGTTCCGCCAGTACGAGCGCGCCCCCGTGGTCTGGCACCTGTTCGTTCCGTGCTCCAGGGCAAGGATGCACCGGGTGCTCTCCTGGCTCCGCCGGCCGCGAGAGGACTTCCCGTCGTTCAGCCTGCACCGGCCGGGCGCGAGCCCCGAGGATATCGCCCGGGCGCGCCGGCTGGCCTTGAAGGCGCTCCCCTTCGCGGCGGGGCCATGGCAGAAGGGCGACGAGCCATACGTGCGCGGAGCCACGCGCGATTATGTCCGGCGCATCCTGGCGATCGCCGGAGAGCCGGAGGACGCCCGCAGGATCATCCAGAGTCACAAGCCGCATAAGACCGCCGTCGCCGAGTTCATTGCCAAGAACGGCTGGGCGTGCACGATCGCCCGCCTGGAGGCGAGACACGGCCTGCTCGAAAAGGGCTCGCTCGTGTCCCTGCTCAAGGCCGACGACGAAATATGGGCCCTGGCCGCCGCCATTCACCTCCACAAGCACGGCCTCACCGTGGGCGACGACGTTCTGCGCGAGTACATCCGGGCGCCCAGCCTGCGGTACACCACGGCCACTCCCTCTCACGTGCTCCTCGACTCCGGGGACCCGCGGACGCTCGACGCGATGCGTGCCCTGATGCGCTTGATGTTGGCAAGGCATCGGGAGTGGGTCGCCAGGCACGAGGAATGGAAGGGGAAGAACAAGGAGTGGCCCACGTGGGTGAATTCGTTGGAGAACAACACCGTCCCGCCCGTGCTCTACCTGCTCGCGCACGGCAACGACGCGGACGCCAAACTCGTAAGCAGCGCGGAGCTGGGATGGAAGCACCTCTACTACCTGTCGTTCATCAGCCGCGACCCGCTGTATTTCGCAGGCGTGCTTGCCGACGCGGGAATGACTCGGTCCGCCCTCCGGCTCGGAACCGGGGTCCTCGACCGCAGCCCGGCCGAAAGCGAAGCCATGTACCGCAAGCTGGCCTACCGGATCGGCCGGCGATATGCCGAACGCGTCGGCCGAAACCGGAACCCGCTGTACGGCAACCCGATCACCATTTCGCTCAACACCTCCAACATGC
>JAWODX010000094.1:0-3987 GCA_046483085.1 Planctomycetota bacterium | reverse complement strand
CTGGAATGTCCGCCCCACCTTTTGCGGGGGCTTACCCAATAGTCGGTGGGGCAGGCATTCTTGCCTGCCAGGCGGCGGACAGGAATGTCCGCCCCACCTTTTGCGGGGGCTTACCCAATAGTCGGTGGGGCAGGCATTCTTGCCTGCCAGGCGGCGGACAGGAATGTCCGCCCCACCTTTTGCGGAGGACTTAGTAATTATCTCAAAAGGGCGGATCAGGCGTGGCACGGGCATCTTGCCCGTGAATATCCACGGCCTGGAATGCCGTCCCACCATTTTGAGATCGTCACTTACCCTTTTCGCATGCAGCAGTTCTTGTACTTCTTGCCGCTGCCGCAGGGGCAGGGGTCATTGCGGCCGGGCTCCTTGGTGGCGCGGACCGGGCGGCGGACGTTGTCCGACTTCTGGGCGGCCCCGGCCGCCTGCTGCTCGGCCGCCGCCTGTTCATACGCGCTCACCGAGTTGTGCACCAGGCTGATCTCTTCCTCTTCCTCCTCGACCTCCGTGCCCAGCTCGATCTCCACCTTGAGCAGCATGTCGCTGACCTCTTCGTGGATGCTGGCGACCATGGCGTCGAACGCCTCGTAGCCCTCCTTCTTGTACGCGATCTTGGGATCGACCGCGGCGTAGCCCCGCATGCCGATCCCGCTCTTCAGGTGGTCCATCAGCTCGAGGTGGTCCTTCCAGCGCGAGTCGATCGCCTGGAGGATGAGGACCCGTGCGACCCAGTGGAGTTGGCGGCGGCCCATCTCGGCCGTCCGCTCGTCGAGCGCGGCGAAGGCCCGATCCTCGATCAGGTCGCGGATCGCCGACGGGGCGAGCTTGCTCAACTCGAACGGATCGAGCCCGAGGTCGAACTTGCGGTTCATCTTGTCGGCCAGGCCGGCCAGGTTGCGGCCCTCGTCGCTCAGGTCGGAATCGAGGAAGATGTCGGCGGCGTGCCGGGCGGCGTCGACCGCGACCGCCCGCGGCGACCGCTCCTTGTATCCGGCCATCGCCGCCTCCACGAACACGTCCAGCATCTCCGTGCTCACGTCCTCCAGGAGCTCGTACACGTCGAGGTAGCCGTCGAGCCCGCACTGCTTGAGCCAGTCCTCGAATGCCTCGGCGTACCACGTGTCGGGCAGGGTGTCCGGGGGGAGGAAGCAATCGACGGACGCGGTGATCACGTCGGCGGCGATCCGCGGCGGCTTCTTCCGGGCCAGCGACTTCTGGGCGCGCTCGCAGATCAGGTGGGTCAGCGTCCGCTCGTCGATGTCCATCATCTCGTGCATCTGGGCGGCGGGGGCCGAGACGTGGAGCTTCGAGTTGACCCACCGGGCAAGCGGTTCCAGCGCGATCTCTTCCGTGCCGACCGTCGTGGTGAAGTAGGCGGACAGGGCGGCGGCCGCCAGCCGGTCGATGACCTCCGGCTGCTCCAGACCCTCCGCCTTGATCTCCTTGACCAAGCTCTCGGTGAGCTGCTGCTTCGCCCGGTCCCGCGCCGCGTCCACCTTCTTCGAGACGGCGCTCTGCAGCTTGACGGGCGACGCCGCGAAGCTGAACCGACCGCGCGACCACGCCGCCAGGTGCTCGTACGACTGGTCCTCGGCGAACGCCTCGCTGGCCAGGAACCGGGTGACCGACGACCGCACGCAGTGCCGGGCGAACTCCAGCGCCTCGTCCTCGGGCAGCTCGAGCACCTGGCTCCCGAAGAGGACGGGCAGCTCCTCGCGCGTCAGGGCCGCCCACTGGTCCTTCGAGATCCGGAGCCCCAGGCCGTCCGCCCAGGCGCGCAGCGGTCCGAAATTCCGTTCTTCCGTGCTCTCGTCTTCGGTCAGGTAGCGATCGACCGAGCTGTCGATCACGCTCTGAAGCATCCGCGAGATCATTCCGTCGAGCCCGCTGCAGTAGATGTTGGGGGCGCGGGCGGCGTCGATCGCCTCGGCGACGGTCCGGACCAGGTCTTCACCGGCGAGCTTGCTGAGCTCGAAGGCGTCGATGCGGACCGCGAAATCCTCGCGGAGCCGGCGGGCCAGCCCGTCGAAATCCCGGCCCTCCGCCTTCAGGGTGTCGCTCACCCCGCGAAAGATCGCCGGGTAATGCCAGTAGAGGGCGACGTCCTCCGGCTCTGCCAGTTGCTCGATCTTGCGGCCGGCGGCATCGTCCGCCAGGCGGTCGGCCGCTTTGTCGGCCATCTGGTCGAATTCGTCCGCGGGCATTCGCACCCCGAACCGGCACTCGGTCCAGACGCTGAGGCGGTGCGCGGAGGGCTGCCGATGGAAGAAGCCCGAGTCGAGATAGAGGCGGACGGACCGGGTGACGAGGGCGTGGATGACCTCGGCGGCCGTCGCCTGCCCGAGGCCGTCGGTCAGGCGCTCGGTGACCAGCGGTTCGATCTTCTCCGGCCGGCCGAGGAGCGATGGCCATTCGGCCCCGCCGAGCTCGCACGGCAGGTCGCCGATCCACGTCCCGAACGTGTCGTAGTCCCATGTGTTCGCGCCGAGAGCGGGCAGGTCGGCGTGGAGGCCGCGCCGGGCCCAGTCGCGGACGAGATCCTCGGTCGCCGCCGGCTCCACCGCCTCGGACAGCTTGGCGATGAGGAGCTCGGCAAATGCGTCGTCCCAGGAGAGCTCGGTCTTGAAGCCGAGCCGACGGAGCTGGTCCGTCTGCTCCTCCGGGCTTCCGCGCCGGGGGTTGTCCAGCGGCCCGACGACCTCGGTGACGGCCCGTCTCGCCCGGGCTCGGACCTCCTGCTCGGGGGGGCGCTCGGCCGGGGCTTTCTCGGCGGCGTGCTCGCAGAACGCCCGCAGGCTCTGCGACCGCCAGTCGTCGACCTCGACCTGGACCCCGGCCGCCGCCCGGACGGCGGACGCCAGCGGCTGGAACGAGCGGGCCACTTCGATCCCGTCGCCGCTCTGCCACTCGGCGCGGACGAAGTCGAGGATCGCCTCGCGGGCGACCTCGTCGGCGGGCCGTTCGCGGAACGCCTCCAGCACGGCCTGGCGCTCGCCGTAGACGAGCTTCCGCTGCTCGTTCATCACCTCGTCGTATTCGAGCACGTGCTTGCGGTAGGTGAAGTTCTGTTCCTCGACCTTCTTCTGCGCCCGTTCGATGGCCCGGCTGACCATGCCCGACTCGAGCTCCTGGCCGTCGCTGAGCCCGGTCCGCTGCATGAAGCGCCGGACCCACGGTCCCATGAAGACGCGCATCAGGTCGTCTTCGAGCGAGAGGAAGAACCGGGAGGAGCCGGGGTCGCCCTGCCGGCCGGCGCGGCCGCGGAGAGGTTGCGGGATCGTCTATCTCAGTTGCTACAGCAAGTTCTCGGTCCCGGCAACGTCGCGGTGCAGATTTCCGCCGAGGTTGATTTCGACAGCAGGGAGATTCACCAGGAAGTCTTCGAGCCCGCCGAAGAAGGTTCCGGTTTGGTCACCAACCTGCAAAGGGTTGAAGAACACTTCTCCGGGAATTCAGAATTACCCGAGAACGTGGCCGGCTCGGATTCCAACGTACCTTCCTACCCCTCCTACGGTGCCGGCGGGGAATCGGAGTACGAGCGCACCGAAACCACCCAAGATTCCGTAGTCAATCGAATCACCGAAATGCACACCGTGGCTCCGGGAACGGTAGAGCGACTCTCGGTCGCCGTGGTAGTCAACGACGTGTTGACGGAGGAAGAGACGGGGATGCTTCAGACCGTCGTCTCCTCGGCGTTAGGATCCGACCCGGAGCGTCGAGACCAGATCACAGTCACCGGTATGCCCTTCGATACTTCCCTCGCAGATCAGTTGGCCGACGAGGCCGATGGGGCCGCGCCCTCACCACCGAGCGGACGGGAGATACCACCTCTCTATTACGCCATAGCGGCGGCAGCATTCCTCCTGATCGCCCTCATAACCACTTCGCTGATCCTTCGTAGAAGCAATGAAGATTACGTTCTCCGGAATTACATATGAAAAACTTCCTTTACTTTACTTAATAGTGACTCAAATAATTTTAGTTGAGGGA
>JAWODX010000541.1:0-4685 GCA_046483085.1 Planctomycetota bacterium | reverse complement strand
TCCCGCTCGTCGACCTGGCCTACCAGGGGTTCGGGAGCGGGCTCGAGGAGGATGCCGCGGGCACGCGGATCGTCTGCGAGCGCTGCCCCGAGGCGCTCGTGACCACCTCCTGCTCCAAGAACTTCAGCCTGTACAGCGAGCGGGTGGGCGCGCTGACGGCCGTCGGCCCCTCGACCGAGGTCGCCGAGCGGGTGATGAGCCAGCTCAAGATCGTGATCCGGCGGCTCTACTCGAACCCGCCGGCGCACGGGGCGTTGATCGTGGCGACCGTGCTGGCCGATCCGGACCTGCGGGCCGAGTGGGAAGGGGAGCTCGCGGCGATGCGCGGGCGCATCCACGAGATGCGCCGCCTCTTCGTCGAGACACTCCGGACCAAGGCCCCTGCGGCCGACTTCTCGTTCATCCTGGACCAGAACGGGGTGTTCTCCTGGTCGGGGCTGAGCGAGGAGCAGGTCGGCCGGCTCCGCGAGGAGCACTCCGTCTACATGGTCCGGTCGGGTCGGATCAATGTCGCCGGCATCCGCCCCGACAACGTCGCCCGTCTCTGCGAGGCAATCGCCGGCGTATTGTGACAGAGGAAATGAAAACGGCCCCCGGCCACCAGTCGCTGTCCTGAGAGCATGAACGTCAGCAAACCGGACAACCTGAATCCTGCCGGCGTTCTCGGGCGGGACCTCTCCGGCGCCGTCCGCCGCGCCACGGACTTCCTGAGCGAACACGAGCCGGCGGAACTGCTCGCCCGCGTCGGCGAGACGATCGACGAACTGGCCGTCTCCCGGTCGCCGGACCGCCGGCCGCTCCCCGCCGCGTACGGCGGGGGCAAGCCATGCAAGGACGACCTGCTCGCCGGGCTCGGCGTCTTCTACGTCACCGAGTCCGGGAAGCTCATGCTCGACTGCACCGGCGGCCACTACCAGATGTCCTGGGGATACAATCACCCGGCCCTCGTCCGCGCCGTGACCGACGCGTTGGAGCTGGGCATCGTCTGGGACAACCACTCGAACATCCCGCAGGCGCCGGTCAAGCAGCTCGCCGCCGAGCTCGTTGCGCTGGGGGAGGGGACCGGGCTCGACCGCGTCCTGATGGGGACCGTAACGGGCAGCGTCGCCTGCGCCGCCGCGCTGAAGATCATGCTCGCCCGGCACGAGGCCGACGAGCGGCGCGCCGCGCTCGGCCCGCCGGTCATCCTGTCGCTGCACGGCAACTACCACGGGACCGACCTGGCGATGCAGACGCTGCGCGGGATGTGGCCGGGGCTCGTCGCCGGCATGGAGCCGATCGAGGTCGAGCCGAACGACCCCGCCGGGCTGCGCGCGGCGTTCGAGTCCCACGGCCGCCGCGTCGCCGGGTTCTGGGCCGAGCCGATCCTGATGAACCGCGAGGCGATCGAGGTCGCGCCCGGCTTCCTCGGACTCGCCCGCGAGCTGTGCACCGAACACGGCGCCCTGATGGCGCTCGACGAGATCCAGACCGGGTTCTGGTGCCCCGACATCCTGCTCTCGCGCTGTTACGACTTTGCACCGGACCTGCTCGTCGTGGGGAAGGGGCTGACCGCCGGGTTCCATCCCCAGGCCGCGCTCCTCTATCGCGGCGAGCTCGATATCCTCGAGCAGTACGACGCGATCAGCACGAACGGGAACGCGGCGCTGGCCGCGTATCTCGGGCTGTGCAACCTGCGGCTCATCCGCCGCGGACGCGAGCGGATCGCGTCGCTCGCCGAGCACCACTTCGAAGAGTGGAGCAAGCTGCCCGGCGAGTTCCCCGACCGGCTCGAAGAGGTCAACGGATCGGGCCTGCTGACCGGGCTCAAGTTCCGCGACCGCGACGACGCCATCCGGTTCCACCGGGCCGCCGTCGAGCGCGGGCTCTGGCTCCGCGTCCACGCCTACCACCCCGGCCATCGGACGATCCTCACCAAGTTCGCGCTCGCCGCGACCGAGCCGGTCATCGACCGCGCGGTCGCGCTGATCCGCGAGCTGCTCCGCGGCGCGTAGGCCACCGACCGGTACCCTGCCGCCTATCGGGGGACACGTACCGATCCACTTCCGCTCTGGCGGAAGCGGCCTGCGAGGCATTTGCCATGTCCCCTGCTGCGATCACAAATTGTAGCCGAGGTCCATGACCTCGGCCCTGCTCCGGCCTCATGGAGGCCGGGTACAGTCACGCCAGCTTGATCACACTGGACATGGCAAATGCCTCGGCCTGCCAGGCCGGGAGCTGTCCCCGACCGTTCGAGGAAGGGAAAGCGATCAGCGCTCGATGAGGTAGTAGAGGACATGGGGGCGGAGGCGGATGCGGCGGGCTTCTCGGCCTCCCATCAGACGACCGACGCGGCCTCCGCGGGCAGCGCGCGGGACAGCACGGGAATGACGAACAGCCTGGTCATCGCGGTCAGGCTCGGAAAAGGGTTGCACCGACCGAACGCGCAGATATAATAGCTCATTCGATTACTCTTGAGAAGCATCGAAGGCGACATCAATGGCGCGAGTTTGCGAATTCTGCGGCAAGGGCACTCAGACAGGCCGGCGGGTCGTCCGCCGCGGGCTGGCCAAGAAGAAGGGCGGCGTGGGCCGCAAGCCGACGGGCATCACCAAGCGGACGTTCAAGCCGAACATCCAGAAGGTGCGAGCCCTGATCGACGGCGAGGTCCGCCGCGTCCACGTCTGCACGGCGTGCATCCGCGCCGGCAAGGTGGTCAAGCCGTAGCCGACCGGGCCGGCCACGACCCCGTCGAGTGAGTCGGAATGGCGAGCGAAAAGCCGAAACCCCGTAAGGACGACTCGACCGCCGTCCAGCACCTCGCCCGCGCCCGCGACGTCCTCGTCCGCGAGATCCACAAGGTGATCGTGGGACAGGACGACGTCATCGAGCAGATCCTCATCGCCATGTTCTGTCGCGGCCACTGCCTGCTCGTCGGCGTGCCCGGCCTCGCCAAGACCCTGATGATCAGCACCATCGCCCGGGTGCTCCAGCTCGAGTTCCGCCGCATCCAGTTCACCCCCGACCTCATGCCGTCCGACATCACGGGGACCGACGTGATCGAGGAGGACATGGCGACGGGGAAGCGGACGTTCCGCTTCATCAAGGGCCCGATCTTCGGCAACATCATCCTCGCCGACGAGATCAACCGCACGCCGCCGAAAACCCAGGCCGCTCTCCTCCAGGCCATGCAGGAATACCAGGTCACCGCCGGCGGCCAGAGCTACGACCTCGACCTCCCCTTCTTCGTCCTGGCCACCGAGAACCCCATCGAACAGGAGGGGACCTACCCGCTGCCCGAGGCGCAGCTCGACCGCTTCATGTTCAACATCTTCATCGACTACCCGCGGAAGGACGAAGAGCACGAGATCGTCAAGGTCACCACCCGCGAGCGAGAGCCCGAGCTGAAGACGGTCCTCCGCGGGAAGGACATCCTGACCATCCAGAGGATCGTCCGCCGCGTCCCCGTCTCCGATCACGTGATCGACTACGCCATTCGGCTGGTCCGCGCCACGCGGCACGGCCGCGAGGAGGCGCCGCCGTTCGTCGACGAATGGCTCTCCTGGGGCGCCGGCCCCCGGGCCGCCCAGTACCTCGTCCTCGGGGCGAAGGCCCGGGCCATTCTCCACGGCCGGTTCAACGTCACCTGCAACGACATCCGGGCCATGGCCATCCCCGTCCTGCGGCACCGCATCTTCACCAACTTCAACGCCGACGCCGAGGGCGTGGACTCGGTCCGCGTCGTCAAGGAGCTCCTGAAGACGGTGAAAGAGGCCTCCGAGGCCGACTACGCCGCCAAGCCGTCCTGACCGATCCGTTCGGCGACTTCGACTCCCATCACCGCGACGACACGACGGCACGACGCTAAGCACATTCTGCGCCTCGTCGCGCGAGCGCGACTGCTCTGCCGTCTCCGCCATCTCCAGCCGAGCGATTCGGGAGAGAGGGGCTGTGCTGCGGACCCGCGCGGCGGGGGTCACTCCATGCGGATGCTGACGGGGACGGCGCGCCGGACGCCCTCGGGCCGCTTCTGCTCGAGGACGCGGCCGAGCGCCGCCTCGCGTTCCTCCGTGCCAACGTCCGACCGCAGGTAAAGGCGGACCAGGACGGCGGGCTCGCCGTTCACCCGGTAGGTGACCGGGGTGGTGGTCTCGCGGCGGACGCGAGCGACGTGCCGGACCTGGACGGTCCCGCGCCCCGGCGGCGGCACCGTTCCCAGTACGATGCTGCCGACGTCTCCCTTGCTGCCGGGCCGGCGGCCGACGACGATCCGCGTGTACTCGTCCAGCACGAGGATCTCCTTCCGGATGGCGTCGGCCACGTCGGCGGTCGTGATCTTCGTTTTCAGCTTCTCGTTCATCGCCTTCAGCCGCGCCGGGTCGATCTCGACGCGGACGGTCTCGGTCGGCTTGCCGGGGAGCTCGTAGCGTTCGAGCGAGGGCAGTCGCATGAGCCGGGCGGCGAAGTCCGACGCCGCGAAGTACGCGTCGGTCGCCCGCACCGACCGGTCCAGGAGGAGGGCGACGACGAGGTCCGGCGGGCGCCGGATGTTCGTCGCGTAGGCCACGACCTGCGCCCCGGCGGGCAGCTTGTCGCTCATCCGCTGGATGAGCGTCCGCGCCTCGAACGCCACCTTGTAGCCGGGGACGCCGCCCTCGTGCTGCACGGTGATCGTGCAGCCGTCGCTGTCGCACTCGGCGACGGTC
>JAWODX010000411.1:0-23078 GCA_046483085.1 Planctomycetota bacterium | reverse complement strand
GACGTACTCCATGGCGAAGTAGTAGTAGACCCCGGCCTTGCCCGCGTCGATGGCCTGGACGATGTTGGGGTGGTTCAGGTGGGCGACCGACTTCGCCTCCCGCAGGAAGCGCGCGGTATAGTCCTCGTTCCGGGCCAGGCTGGGCGGGAGGACCTTGAGGGCGACGACGCGGTCCATGGAGACCTGCCGGGCCTTGAACACGGCCCCCATCGCCCCGCGGCCGATCTGTTCGAGCACCTCGAACTTACCGACCATCCGCCGCTCTTCGCGCCCCGCCGGATCGTCACCGGGACCGTCGGGCCGGTCGCTGCTCATGACGTCCCCTCTTGATCGAGCCCCTTCGCCTACCCCGTATTATCCCGTATGCAACAGAAACTATCAATCATAAACCGTTTGTTCTCTTACTATCCATCTGAAAAGGTGGGGCGGACATTCCTGTCCGCCGCCTCGCAGGTAAGAATGCCTGCCCTACCGGCTAACTATCTATCTCAAAAGGTGGGGGCGGACATTCCTGTCCGCCGTCTGGCAGGCAAGATGTCCGCCGCCTTGCAGGCAAGAATGCCTGCCCCACCGACTATTGAGATAGTTTCTCAGCTCTCAGTTGGACTTTACGGGTGCTCCGCGACTGTTGACTTGCGAAGGGGGCCCGTGGTCGGGGGTACGGCAGGCGACTCCGGCGAACGCGGAAGAAAAAACGGGAAGCGGAGAACGGGATTCCCCTGCCACTGGGACAGCGGCAGAGATCCGCCCTGTCAGCCGGTTTTGATGCATCGGCTCTCGCGTCGGGTCGTTGCCCGTCGAAGGGGACTGGTGGCGACGTTTCGGGGCGTTCCCGCCGTCATCCGGCGCATTTCTCCCCCGAAACAAGGGCAGTGGACCGTTCCGCCGATGCCCTGACCGCTGTTTCGTTTACCCGCTGGCGAGGCCGACGGGACTCGAACCCGCAACCCCCAGATCGACAGTCTGGTACTCTAACCAGTTGAGCTACGGCCCCTCTCGCCAACGGCAGAGAGTATATCAAGTTTCGCCGGACAAGTCAACGCGAGCAGCCGGACACGGGTTGTGGGGCCGTGCGCCCCGCCTGCGTTCGACGTCGCGACGCGAAGCGTCCCTCGCAGTGCGGCGCCACGACGCCGCCTTGAAGTCCGGGCACGCTGCGGAGACAGACATACCCACGGAGACCGTTCCATGCCGCCCCTTCAGGGCGTGGCCGGCTGCGCGTCTCCGATTCCCAGGGCGCTGCCCTGCCTGGGCTGTCACATGCCGCCCGTTCGGGGCTTTTGGCCCGGGTCCGCTCCCGGTCCCGGGAACGGAGGCAGCAACCCAAGGGATGTGGGCAAAGACAAGGCCATGACCCCCTCGAAGAGAGCGCCCTCGCCTACTGCCGGCCAGCATATCCTTGATCCTCGCACAGCGACGTCACGCCAATGGCTGACGGTTGCGCAAGAACGGGGCCGTCCGGAGCCGCGATCGCGCTTGACCGGCGGGGCCTCATGGCTATGATGGGCCTGTTCGAAGGGCGGCTGATTGAAGAGGAGAGGATGCCGTGATCGGGAAAGACATTCGCCTGGAGCGTATCCGCGAGCGCGAGTCGGGCCGCACGGTCATCATTCCGATGGACCACGGGACGACGGTGGGGCCGATTCCCGGGCTCGAGGATATGAAGCAGACGGTGCAGATGATCGTGGACGGCGGGGCGAACGCGATCATCCTGCACAAGGGGATCGTGGAGGCGGGGCACCGCGGCGGGGGCCGCGACGTCGGGCTCATCGTCCACCTGAGCGGCAGCACGAGCATGGGCCCGGACCCGAACGCGAAGGTCCCGGTCTGCACGGTCGAGGAGGCGATCAAGCTCGGGGCCGACGCGGTCTCGATCCACGTCAACCTGGGCGCGGAGACGGAGTCGGCGATGCTGGCCCATTTCGGGACGGTGGCCGCGTCGTGCCAGACGTGGGGGATGCCGCTGGTGGCGATGATGTACGCCCGCGGGGAGAAGATCGAGAATCCGTACGACGTGACGTACGTGAAGCACGCGGCGCGCGTCGGGGCGGAGCTGGGCGCGGACGTGGTCAAGTGTGTGTACACGGGGAGCGTCGAGACGTTCCGCGAGGTGGTGGACGGGTGCCCGGTCCCGGTGGTGATCGCCGGCGGCGAGAAGATGGAGACGGACCGCGAAATCCTCGAGATGGTCGCCGGGTCGCTCGAGGCGGGCGGCAAGGGGGTGTCGATCGGCCGGAACACGTTCCAGCACGCCCGGCCCGACAAGATCGTGGCCGCCATCTCGAAGATGGTGCACCAGGACGCCACCGTCGACGAGGCGCTCGCGTTCCTGGGGAGCGGGTGAGTCGGGACCGGCGTGGAATTGCGTGCTTGGTTCTGTCGAATGGGGCGCCGGCCTGGCCCTCTTCCTTGCCGGCAAATGACTGCGGGAGTGGAGGCGCGAGAGAATACCGAGGCTCGCCGCGGATTTCGGAGGCGTGGGCACCCCTTGGCTGAGTCATCGCCAATTCCCACAGGACATTTTCCAGGCAGCGTTCACGCGGCTTTGCGAGCCCGCCGAGTCCTCCGCCGGGGCGGTCCCCGCAAAGACGAAAGGCGGGCGACAATAGCACGACAACGCGACAGTGTCGCAAGCGGATGGGCGTAAGGCACGGGCGCGGAACACAGTACGGAACTCTTCACCTGTGTGGTGGCAGACAAGAATGTCTGCCCCACCGATGCGGCGGACTCTGGTCGGTGCGGCAGGCATTTCTGCCTGCCCGGCCATTGCGCGGGACTGGCGGAGCGCAGGCAGCGAGGAAAAGCAGCGTTGTCGTGATAGGCCCTCGCTTCGGCGGGGATGCAGCGAGGCCTACCGCCCATCCGGTGTTCAGCCCCGGTTACGGGGCTTGCCCCTCCAACGCCTGGAGCCGGTTCATAGGCCCGTGAACCGACCTCTCCCGCGCGCGAAGTGGGAATGACCCAGACCCCTTGGGGCTTGACCGCTCGTCCCCGGCGGCTATGATATCCGCATGCCCGGCGCGTAGCCTTGCCTGCACGCGGGCGAGAGCCCTCCTTCGGCAGAGCCCCGGAGGGCAGGCGAGCAAGAGTCGGAACACGAGCAAGAGAACGAGCGAAGTCGTGAGGGAGACAAGAGAGTGAAATCGGTCTGGGTGAATGCCGATCCGTGGAGCCGCGACGTGGTGACTGCCGCGCTGGAGAGCGGGGCCGACGCCGTCGTGGTGCCCGAGGGATACACCGACCGGGCCCACGCGCTCGGCCGGATCAAGACGGTCGCCCCCGACGGCGACATCGTGCTGGGCGAGCACGCGGTGCTCGTCGAGGTGGACAGCAAGTCGGACGAGCAGCGCGTCGCGAAGATGCCCGCCGACCAGGTCGCCGTGCTTCGGATGCGCGACTGGAAGGTGATCCCCATCGAGAACCTCATCGCCGAGCGCGGCAACCTGTTCGTCGAGGTCTCGAACGCCAAAGAGGCGAAGCTGATGGCCGAGACCCTGGAGAAGGGGGTCGACGGGGTGCTGCTGCGGAGCCAGGACATCAGCGAGATCAAGGAGACGGTGGCGGCCGTGAAGGAGATCTCGACCGAGCTGCCGCTGCTCACGGCGAAGGTGACCGCCGTCGAGCAGCTCGGCATGGGCGACCGGGTCTGCGTCGACACCTGCTCCGAGATGAAGCCCGGGGAGGGAATGCTCGTCGGGAACTCCAGCGACGCGTTCCTGCTCGTCCATTCCGAGACGATCGAGTCGCCCTACGTGGCCACGCGCCCGTTCCGGGTGAATGCCGGCGCCCTGCACGCCTACCTGCTCGTGCCGGACGGCAGGACGAAGTATCTGTCCGACCTGCGGGCCGGCGATCCGGTGATGATCGTGAACAGCCGGGGCGAGACGCAGCAGGCGTACGTCGGACGGTGCAAGGTCGAGCGCCGGCCGCTGCTCCTCATCCGGGCCGAGGTCGGCGACGAAGAGACGGGGACCCGCCGGATCGGCCTCGTGATGCAGAACGCCGAGACCGTCCGGGTGACCCAGCCGAACGGCGACGCGCTGTCCGTCGCCGAGGCGAAGCCCGGCGACGAGGTCCTCGCCTGCCTGACCGAGGGCGGCCGCCACTTCGGAATGAAAGTCGAAGAGACACTGACCGAACGATAAACACCGGCGACGGTCTCAGCGGCCAGCGGTTGCTGCAATCCGTTCAGATCAGGAGAGGCCGGGGAGAAACCCCTTTTGAAAAAGCGGCTTTCTCCCCGGCCCCCCCCTTCCGCAAAACTCTGAGGAGATGTCGTTTCGGTCCCGCCGAAACGACATCTCCATAGAAGTTCTTGGAGGGGGTGCGGGGGAGACCTTCTTTCAAGAAGGGTCCCCCCGCTTTGTTTTGTCAATTGAGTCAGCAATTTCGAACCATCCTGCTCCGAGGGAAGACAAATGCCGAAAGAGTGGTATGAGCGGCCGATGCGGATCGTCGCCCTGCAATGCAACTACGAGGGCGGGCGGGACGGGACCCTCGCCGTGGCCGACACCTGGGCCGAGATGGGCTTCAACGTCGAGCAGCTCCTCCATCCGATGGCCGACGGGTACTCGGCGTTGTTCGATCCCGCCAGGCACGGGGACCTGCTCGACGTCTACATCGCCCGGGCCCGGGAAAAGGGGCTGCGGAGCATCCTCTATATGAATTGCCATATCCTCGGCCCCGCCCGGAACGACCGCCGCGAGGAATGGGCGCAGCGCGACGCCGACGGCGGCTTCCCGAAAATGTACGACACCTATTACGCCTGCTGTATCAACAGCCCGTGGCGAGAACACTTCTTCGAGGCCATCGACTCGCTCATATCGCTCGACATCGACGGCATCTTCCTCGACGGCCCGAGCCAGGTGAGCGGCGGATGCCGCTGCGAACATTGTCGGGCCAAGTACCACGAGCTTTTCGGCGGGGACCTGAACGCGGACGACCCCGACCGGGCGGCGTTCTGGCGCGCCAGCCGCGACGCGTTCCTGCGCGAATGCCGACGCCGCCTCAAGCGGACCGGCCAGGAACGAATCTTCTACTTCAACTTCGGCGTGCGCCACTCGGACAAGGCGAGCGTCCTGGACGCGCTCGAGATCAACGACCTCGTCGGGACCGAGGGCGGGTTCATGTTCTACCGCCCGCCCCGGGACGCCGGCCTCTGGGAGCCGACCCTCGCCGCCAAGCTGCTCGAAGCGGTCGCGCCCGAAAAGCCGCGCGTGATCTTCGTCGCCGGCGACCAGAAGCCGTGGTCGTGGGTCATGCACACCCCGGCCGAGACCCGCCTCTGCCTCGCGTCCAGCTCCGCCAACGCCGCGAACGTCTGGTACGGCCTGCACAATGCCACCCGCATGCTCGACACCCCCGGCGGGCGCGCCGCCCGACGGATGATCCGCTTCCTCGCCGACCACCAGGATATCTACGACGCGACCGAGTCCGCCGCCCGCGTCGCCGTGATGTACTCGTTCGACACCTGGGCCAACTACCGGACGGCCGTGGCGGAGTCCGACCTGTACGACGAGGCGGGCCAGCGGCCGGAGTCCGCCGGCGATTTCGGCCAGGCGTTCGACGGCCTCTGCGGCGCGCTGGCCCGATCGAGTGTTCCGTTCGACGTCGTCGCCGATCTGCCGCACTCGCTGGCCCGACTGGACCGATATGACGTCGTGTTCTTACCGACGTGCGCCTGCCTCTCCGACGAGGCCGCCGACGCCCTGCGCCGGTTCGCCGGTGACGGCGGAACCGTGGCGGCGACGTTCGACAGCTCGCTCTACGACGCCGACGGCGCTGCGCGCGGCGACTTCGGCCTGGCCGACGTGCTGGGCGTGTCCACCTCGGGCCGCGTCCTGGACTATCAAAACTTCAATTACTTCTCGCCGGCGGCGGAGCACGAGCTCTTCGCCGGCGCCGAGCGCCCGCTGTATCCGGCCCCCGAATTCGTGATCGACGTCACGGCCGCGGAGCCGGCGGACGTGCTCGCCGAGTTCCGCGGCCTCATGGCCGGCCGATACGTCGACGTCGAGCCACCCGAGCGACCGGCCATCGTGCTCCATCGGTTCGGCGAGGGACGCGGGATCCATTTCGCGGGGACATTCGCCGAGATGTGCCGCACGTACGCGCCGCCGGAGTTGCGCCGCATCGTCGCCAACGTCGCCCGCCTCTTCGCCGCCAGTCCCGCCCGGCTCGAGGGGGCGGTCGGCAACGTCGAACTCGTCGCCCGGACACAGGGCGACCGCCTGATCGTGCACCTGGTCAACTACGCGGGCCTGGTCCCCCGCCCGTTCGAGGCCGTCGCCCCGCAGCGGGGCGCCCGCCTCGTCCTGCCGGGCCGGAGCGACTCCAGCCGGGTCGAGGCGCTCGTCGCCGGCCGGACGTGCGACTGGGAGGAGCGGGCCGATGGCATCGTGATTTCACTGCCGGACCTGCGCGAGTACGAAGTGATCGTGGTGACCTAAGAAACTATCTCAATATTCGGTGGGGCAGGCATTCTTGCCTGCCAGGCGGCGGACAGGAATGTCCGCCCCACCTTTTGAGATAGATAGTAAGGCCGCGCCGCCGACCAACTACCGCGACAGGTCGAGCCATGCCACGCCGACCGATCCGCCGGCCGCCGCCTTGAGCACGTACTTGCCGGGCTCCGCCGGGCGCGTGAACCGGACGGCCCCGCGCCCGTCCTTCAGCCGTACCGTCCACCGCCCGATGACCTTGTCGTGCGCCTTCCGGTAGCGGTCGGCCATCTTCTTCTCGACGTCCGGGTCCCCCGGCTCGATCTCCGGCAGCTCGTGCAGGAACTGGAGGCGGGCACATTCCAGTGTGAGGGTCACCTGTCTCCGGCCCGGCGCGGTGATCCCGACCGTGTCTTGCCCCACGGCAACGCCGATGTCGCATTTCGGCCGGCGGATCCGGAGCGCGGGGTCCCCGAGCAGGTTGTAATGCGCAACCAGGTCCGCGCGCATTTTCGCCAGGTTCTCCTTGCCCTGGATCCGGCCGGCGACCGCGTCGATCTGCGCCGTGAAAAACGAGAACCGGTGGGCGGCGATCCGCGCCTTCGCCAGGCTCAATACCTCGCCGACCGTCTTCGCCTTCCCGAAGAACGAGCGAACGAACACGTCCGCGAAGAGCGCGTTCGCGTACGGCTGGGTCACCCGCGAGCCGCCGATGAAGGCGACCGGGCCGCCGGCCGCTTTCACGAACTCCTCACCCAGGCAATCCGAGCGGTCGTAGCCCCCGGTGTGGCAGGCGAGCGCCACGAAGATGGGCTGCCCCTGCCTCGCACGGAGTCGCCGGGCGTCGACCGCGCGCAGGATCGGATACTCGCGTCCTTTCCACCGGATGTTCGCCATGCGGCGGACGCGGCCGTGGCCGACGAACAGGTACAACAGCGAGCCCTCGTTGAACATCCCCGTCACGTGCTCGTTGAATCGCGGCGGATAGACGCAGTACGGCGACCCTGGGCTCCCGTACGCTGCCTCGAGATCGAACCTCCTCGGGACCGCCCCCGCAGCCACGCTCTCACCGATCGTCTCCAGCAGCCGGTCCATCGCCTTGCCGTAGCCGCCGATGCTCGCCACGAACTTCAGCCGGCGCTGCCACCCGCCCCCGGCCAGCGTCGTCTCGTACGCGATCGTCTTCTCGATCATCGCCCCCAGCTCGTCGGCGCTGTCGCATGGGAGCCGCCCCACGTGAAGCCACGGACGCCTCCGCGCCGGCCGAGCGTACTCGAAATCGGTGGCCAGGTCCGGCGAGCTCCGCCAGCCGCGCATCGCGCCGCGCTTGACGACGGTTGGGACCGTGTCCACGTCGCCCACCAGCAGGAGGAACCGCGGCGCCGGCTTGTCCCACCTCGTCGCCGCGTGCCCCAGGAACTTCCCGAGCGACTCGAACTCCGCCTCGACGTCCGACATTCGGACCACCCCGACGCGATAGCCCTGATCGGCCCGGTGCTTGCACAGGGCGTCGAGCTTCCCCGCGAACCTGTCGCCGGACACCGCCAGGTAGTCGATCCGGCGCGCGCGGGACGGATCCGTCAGCACGTACGGCGAATCGCCCGCCCGGAGGAACGGCGCCAGGTGGGCGAGGATCAATCAGGCGAGTGCGACCACCGTTCGCATGTATCCCCCGAAACTCGGGCCGGGTTCTATCAGTCTAGCGCCCGGAGCGAACGAAGCCAAACGGTTTTCGCCCCGAGTCGATAACCAAAATGGGGGGAACTTGGCCGCCGCCCTTGAGCGTGGTCGACGGGGCGTCAGGACCTGGCACGGGCTTCCGGCCCGTGAATCAGTGGAGTCACGGCCAAGATGGCCGTGCCACAAAACAGCCGTGTATCGTACCGCCCGTTTTCGTGATCACCTCTTTCGCCACCCGGGCATTGCATCGGGGGGAATGACCGGAACGCCAGGCCGTTCCGGATCCTGTCCCACACTGCGCTGAGCCCGTGCCGCGCCCCGGCGGCCGGAATGCCTCTTTGGTTCGGGTACGAGTACGCCGTATAATCAGGGGGACAGTCGTTCGTGCGGAGCGAAACTGGTGCGTGTTCGGTCCATGTTCATTCTGGTGTTTCTGCTCGCCGGGGTCTGCGCCGCCCCTCTGCGCGGGGCGGAGCGCGGGGCGGCGCTCCGATCCGACTTGGGGCTCGACCTCCCGCCCTTCCCTTCCCCAGGCCGGATCCAGCAATTGCTGACCGACGACGGTCCGCCCGTGGACATCGGCCTCTCGCCGCCGGACACAGACGTGGAGACCGTCCTGGGCGCGCTGGAGGCCGCCGAGCGGCTGGCGGCGCAGGGCGAGCCGGTGGCGGCAGCGGGCAAGTTCCAGGACCTGCTCGACCGCCACGGGGCGGTGGTGATCCCGATCTCCCAGCACACCTACATCCCGGTCTGGCGCTACGGCACCGTGCGGCTCTTGAGCACGGGCGGCCGGCTCCTGCGGGCGTATCGCCGGTCCTACGACGGCCCGGCGCGGGCGGCACTCGACGCTGCCCGGCGCGACCGCTCTCGGACCGCGCTGCTCGCGGTGGTCCGCCGATACGGTGCCACGAGCGCCGCCGTGGTGGCCCTGGACGCGCTGGCGAGCGTGGAGCTGGAGGCGGGGCGCCCGGAGACCGCGGCCCGGGCCTGCCGGCGGCGCCTGATGCTGGCCGCGACTGACGAGCCGCCCCCGGCGGTGGCGCTCGCAAAACTGGCGCAGGCCCTGGCCGCGGCCGGCCCCCGGGCCGAACTGGCGCGGCTGGCCGCGGTCGCGCGCAAGCACATGCCCGATGCGGTCGTGCCGCACCCCGGCGGAGATACGGCGCTCGCCGGCTATCTGTCGGCCCTGTCGCGGCGCGTCCCGCCTCGGCGGCACGGCGAAGGGCGCGTGGGCCGGACGGCTGCGCGCACGGTACGGCCCGGGGCGCTGCTGGGGCAGGTCCCCCTGCGAGCGCCGGGGCCAATCCCGCGGCTCCGAAAGCAGGACGTCCCGGGGCCCGAGGTGGCCGTCCCGGAACCGGCGATCGACGGCGACACGCTCTACGTCCAGTCGCAGGGGGACCTGCGGCAGGACGAACTGAAGGCGGTCGACGCGCGGACCGGGCGGGCGCTCTGGCGCATCCCGATTTCGCGGGGATTCCTCGGCCGGCGGCAAGGGTCCGGCCGCGTCCGGGTGTTTCCGCCGGCCTGGCGCGGCGAGCGCGAACGCAGGCCCCCGCAGGTGCCCGGGACGGTAAAGCCGGCGGTCCGCGAGTCGTCGGTCCTGTGCACGTTCGAGGTCGGCATCCGGCGGCGGGGGAAGAGCGATCAAACCGATGAGCTCGTGACCGGCCGGCTCGACGCGCTCTCGACGAGACGCGAGCGACACGGGGCCGTGGACTGGTCGGTCAGCACGCACGAGCGCTGGCGGGTCGAGAGCGGCGCGGAGGACCGGGCGTTCCGGTTCGTTTCGTCGCCGGTTCTGGCCGCCGGGGCGGTCCTGGTCGGGATGCGGTACGCGACCAGCGAGGGCGAGGGTTTCGTGGCGGCCTACGACGCGTCGACCGGCCGGCGGCTCTGGCGGCGACAGGTGGCCGCCACGAGCTGGGCGGGCGACGGGGTCGAGCCGGGCACCGACAGGTCGCCGCCCGTGTGCAAGGGCGCGATCGTCTATTACGCAACCGGGCTGGGCACCGTCGCGGCGCTCGACGTCCTCGACGGGTCGCTCATCTGGCTGGCGCGATATCGGCGGAAACCGGAGGTCGTCTGCCGGCTCGAGACCGTCGGCGAGCACGAGGTCGGGCTCCGCCCGCCGCCGAACCCGCCGCTCGTCCGAGGCGACCTCGTGCTGGCCCTGCCCGAGGACGCGGACCGCCTGATCGCGCTCGACCGGCGGGACGGGAGCATCCGGTGGCAGCGGCGGCGGGGCGAGGCGGGGAACGACTGGCTGTTCCTCCTCGCCGCAGACGAGCGCCACGTGTTCGTCTCCGGCGCCACGGTCGCCTGCCTCGACGTTCACACCGGCCGCACCGTGTGGCGGTCCGTCCCCCTGGATGCGTTTCCCGCGGGCCGAGGGGTCGTCACCCCCGAGCACGTGATGTGCCCGATCGAGGGCGGCATCGCCCTGGTCGAGCTGGGCGCCGAGGGGCGCCTGGCGGAGCCGGTGCGGTGGCGGAGATGGCGACGGGCCCATCACGACCAGCAGACCGTGCCGGCGCGGTCCGGCAACCTGACGGTCCTCGACGACCGGCTCGTGGTGACGCGGAACGAGTCGGTCAGCGTGTTCGCGGCCCCGGACGCAGCCGAAAAATGGCAGCGCCGGCTGGCGCGGCAGCCGGACGACGTCCCCACGCTCCTGAAGCTCGGCGTGCTGCGGGAGAGTGAGGGGAAGTGGGAAGCGTCGGCATCGGCATACCGCAAGGCGCTGGAGCTGGAACGTTCGGCCGGGTCGGCGGCACGGCCGACGGCGGAGCTCCTGAGCGGCGTGCTGCGGCGCCTCGCCGAGGAGGCGGAGGCGAAGCGAGCGTGGCGCCGCGCGGCGCGACTGTACAGAGAAGTGGCGACGCTCCAGCCGTGGGACCGGTCGCTTGCGGTCCTGATGCGGGTCAAGCAGGCCGAGGTGCTCCAGAGGCAGGGGGACCCGGAGGGAGCGGTTCGGGTGCTTCAGGAAGGACTGGCGGCGTGCGGCGGGGTATCGGTTCGGGTGTCCGTGGAGCGGATGGTCGCCGCCGAGCTGGAGCTGGCGGGAGAGCTGGCGCAGATCCTGGCTGTTCACGGTCGGGCGGCCTATGCCGAGTACGAGGCGCGGGCGGAGGCGACGGTGGCGGAGGCGGCCGACGACGAGGAGGCGGCGTGGGCCGCGGTGCGCTCGCGCTATCCGAACAGCCTGGCGGCGGCCGAGCTGCGGGTGAGGCGCGCCCGGAGGGCGATCGATGCGGGCCGGTACGCGGCCGCGGCGGGCGAGCTGCTGGCGATCCGGAGGCTGTGTCCGGGGGGTTCGGACGCGGCGCGCCGGCGGGCCCGCGCCGAGTTGACGAAGGCGATATCGAAGCGGCCCGACCGCGGACCGCTCGTCCAGGGAGCGCTGCTTTCGACCCGCTGGCGGGCGGCGGAGGACGTCGGCGAGCGGATCGTGCGCGAGTCGGTGGCCGAGGGCAGCCGGCCGATCCGCTCGACGAGCGTCCTCGTGGCCGACCGGCCGGCGATCCGGTCGTACGACACCGCGTCCGGCAAGCTGAACTGGCGGACGAAAGTCGGCTGGCTCGGGGTGAGCTTCACCGACGCGACGGTTACCCCGGCGGGGCTGCCCCGGCCGGCGATCGAGATCCTCGAAGTGATGGAGGGCCATCCGGCCGACCGGGCGGGGGCCAAGGCCGGCGACCTGCTGCTCTCGTTCGACGGCCACCGGCTGACGCGGACCAACGACCTGGCGCAGCTCTGCACGACGACTCCCCCGGGGCGGCGGGTCGAACTCGGCGTGCTTCGGCCGCGGGCGCATCGGCCGGGCTGGCACCGGTTGACCCTGCGGGTGACCCTGGGCGACCGGCCGGGGCGGGTGGACGGGCGCCCCGTCCACCTCCCGCCCCAGCGGTATGCGCGGGTGGTCGGCGTCGAGGGAGACACCGTGCTCGTCGACGTCGACATGTGCGTGCTCTGGCTCGACCGGAAGACGGGGCGAGGGGTGCGTCGGAAGGTGTTCGCCCCGCTGCCCGACGCGGACTCGATCCGCCTGAGCGGCGGTTACCGCACGCTCCTGTTCCGGGGCCATCGGCCGCTGCTCGCCGGCGGGTCGATCGTGGCGGCCACGCCGAACGGCGACCTGATCTGCTTCGATCTCTCGGGCGACGACCGGTGGCGGGTGGCGCTGGGCGAGTGGACGGTGCTGCGGATGGCGGCGCGGGACGGGCGTCTGTTCGTGATCGCGGGGCTGCGGACGGAGCGACCCGAACTGCACGAGCCGGAGCTGATCGTGCTCGACCTGTTCTCGGGCGCCGAACTGGCCCGCCACGCATTCACGACGAAGGCGATGATCGACGACTGCCACCTGGCGTTTGGGCGGGACCGGATCTTCGTGGCGGTGCCGGGCCGGCTGCTCTGTTATGAGAGCGCAACGTTGGAACAGGCGTGGGAGGTGGCGGCGAAGGACCTGCGCGGGCAGGTCTTCCACGAGATCCACGCAACGGGCGACGGCGTGGTGGCGCTGGTGAACCGGCGGAGCATTGCGGCGATCGACGCGGCGACCGGCGAGGTGACGTGGACGGCCGAACCGGGCGGATCCGTCCAGCGTGTGATTGTTGCCGAGCAGCGCGTGATGGCCCCGCACGAACTGCGGAACGAGTACTCGGTGGTCGCGTACGGCCTGAAGCGCGGGCGGCGGCTGTGGAAGACGACGCTGGCGGACGGCATCCAGTTGCCGAGCCTGGACCCGGTGCCGTTCGCGGCGGCGGACGACGGCCGCCTGTTCGTGGGACAGAACCTGACGACGCGGACGGGTGTCTCGCTGGAGCCGACGATCGTCGCGCTGCGGATTTCCGACGGGAAGCGGTTGGCCCGGGTTGGCCTGGGGAAGGCAGGCGGGTATAATAGGTTGTACGGCGGGAAGATCAGTGGGGGTGTGATCACTCTGATCACCAGTACCGGCCTGAGAGGGATCTCGGCCGGCGAGCGGCCGTAGGCGCCCCCGTATTGGACGAAGAACCGGATCGTTGGAGGAACCTGATGGGAGCCGAAGAGCATACCGAGCCCGATGCCGGGACACGCGAGGCGGCGGAGGCCGCCGAACCGGCCGCGGGAAGGACGCCGTCCCAGAGCGACATCGAGACGGTCAAGTCGTTCCAGGGCAGCTTCAACCGGATCCGCGACGAGCTGCACAAGGTGATCGTGGGGCAGGACGAGGTGATCGAGGAGCTGCTGATCGCGATCTTCTCGCGCGGGCACGGCCTGCTGGTCGGGGTGCCCGGCCTGGCGAAGACGATGATGGTGAGCACCCTCGCCGACGCCCTGTCGCTCTCGTTCAATCGGATCCAGTTCACCCCCGACCTGATGCCGAGCGACATCACGGGGACGGAGGTGATCCAGCAGGACAAGGAGACGGGGCAGCGGCACTTCCGGTTCCTGCCGGGGCCGCTGTTCGCGCACGTCATCCTGGCCGACGAGGTGAACCGGACGCCGCCGAAGACCCAGGCGGCGCTGCTGGAGGCGATGCAGGAGCGGCAGGTGACCGTGGGCGGTGAGAAGAACCCGCTGCCCGACCCGTTCTTCGTGCTCGCCACCCAGAACCCGATCGAGCAGGAGGGGACGTACCCGCTGCCGGAGGCGCAGCTCGACCGGTTCATGTTCGAGATCCTCGTCGACTATCCGGAGGAGGAGGAGGAATACGAGATCCTGCGTCTGACCACGGCGGAGTTCGACCAGAGCGTGGACGAGATCCTGGCGGGTGACGACATTCTCCGGCTGCAGTCGATCGTCCGCCGCGTCCCCATCGCCGAGCACGTGATCCGCTACGCGATGGCCATCGCCCGGAAGACCCGCGTCCACAAGGGCGACGTGCCCGACTTCGTGACGGAGTGGGTGACGTGGGGTGCCGGCCCGCGGGCGGGGCAATACATGATCCTCGGCGGCAAGGCGCGGGCGATCCTGCGGGGCCGGTACTACGTCTCGTGCGAGGACATCGCGTCGGTCGCCCACCCGGTCCTTCGGCACCGCATCATCACCAACTTCAACGCGGAGGCGGAGGGGGTCAGCCCGGACGACATCGTGGACAGGCTGCTGGAGGACACGCCGAGCGACGAGAGCGCGCTGCTCCGCGAGAAGTCGCTCCCCGACATGCTGGAGAAGGAGGGTGGCAGTGCGGCTGAATAAGGAACGAGTGAAGCGATGGCTGGAGGGTCAGCGGGCGGCACAAGCGTTCGTTGAGGCGGAACGTCGCGAGCGTTTGCGCCGGACCACACCGGAAGAGCGGCTCCGCACGTTCCATGCGCTCTGCTCGTTCTGGCAACGGAAAGCCCCGCAAGAGCAGAGAGCGATCGACCGCATCAAGATCAAGGCGCTTCTTCGAGTCAGGCGTGCGCTCGACCGACTTGAGAAGAGTGTTCACGATGGATGAGATCAGCGCGGCGGCCGTCGAACTGCACGAATGGCTGAGCAGCCGCGGCATCACACATTTTTTCATCGGCGGCATCGCGGCTCAGCACTGGGGTGAGGCGCGGCAGACCGGAGACGTGGAGCTTTGCGCCATTGTGCCTGCCGAGGGCGAAGCGGACTTCGTCGCCGATGTGCTGGGGCATTTCGTCTCACGGATGGACGACCCCGCCGAGTTTGCGCGGCAGGCAAGAATGCTCATGGTCGTGTCGTCGTCTGGCTGCCCCGTGGACATCGCGCTGGCAGGCACTGGATTCGAGGAGCAGGCCGCCGCCCACACGTTCGATCTCGAAGTCCTGCCCGGGAAGTCCATTCCCATTTGCTCAGCCGAAGATCTCGTGATTTACAAGGCGCTCGCGGGACGCCCCAAAGACGTGTTCGATCTGCAGGCAATCGTCGGCGCACAGGGCCCGGACCTTGACGTGCGACGCGTGCGGCGCTTGCTGCGCATGCTATGCCAGGCGATCGAGGATGACGAACCGCTTCGGCTCTTCAACCAGGCGTGGCAGAGCTACGGCCCACAAACCGGGAACTGACTCGTGTCTGACCTCGAGACAAAAGAGGATGTTCAGAAGTACCTCGATCCGAAGGTGCTGGCGCGGATTTCGCGGCTGGACATCAAGGCGCGGCTGGTGGTCGAGGGCTTCATCTCGGGCCTGCACAAGAGCCCGTTCCACGGCTTCAGCGTCGAGTTCGCCCAGCACCGCGAGTACGTCCCCGGCGACGACCTGAAGCATCTCGACTGGAAGGTCTACGCCAAGACCGACCGGTTCTACGTCAAGGAGTACGAGGAGGAGACGAACCTCAGCGCGTGGATCCTGCTCGACGTCTCCGAGTCGATGGCCTACCAGTCGGGGCCGCTCTCGAAGCTCGACTACGGCGCGACGATCGGCGCATCGCTCGCGTTCCTCATGCTGCAGCAGCAGGACGCGGCCGGCCTGGTCACGTTCGACGACGACATCCGCGACTACGTCAAGCCGTCGAGCCAGCCGTCGCACCTCAAGCTGATGACGCATCAACTGGCGGAGATCGAGCCGACCGGCCGGTCGAAGGTGGGGCGGATCTTCCACGACCTCGCCGAGCGGATCAAGCACCGCGGGGTGATCGTGCTCATCTCCGACCTGTTCGTCGACCCGGACGAGCTGGCCCTGGGCATCCGGCACTTCCGCCACAAGCGGCACGAGGTCGTCGTCTTCCACGTGATGGACGAGGAGGAGACGACGTTCCCGTTCCAGGACCTGACGCGGTTCGAGGGGATGGAGGACTATCCGAACGTGTTCGCGGAGCCGCGGCAGCTTCGCGACGACTACCTGTCCGAGCTCGACGCGTTCCGGAAGAGCGTCCGGCGCACGTGCCGCCAGCATCGCGTCGACTACGTCCCGCTGCTGACGAGCGATTCGCTCGAGATCGCCCTGAGCGCGTACCTCGCCGGGCGGCTGACCACGCGCAAGAAGCTCTGAGGCCAAGCCCCCATGTTTCCACTTCACCCATGGATGCTGATCGGCGCGGCGGGCGGGGCGATCCCCATCATCATCCACCTGCTGAACCGGCGGCGGTTCAAGATCGTCCGCTGGGCGGCCATGGAGTTCCTGCTCGCGTCGCTGAAGAAGAACTACAAGCGGCTGCGCATGCAGAACCTGCTGCTGCTCCTGCTCCGGGTGCTGATCGTCGTGCTGCTGGCCCTGGCGCTGGCGCGGCCGATGCTGCCGCAGAGCGGGGTGGTCAACGCGCTGGGCCGGCCGGGCCGGCACGCCGTGATCGTCGTCGACAACTCGATGAGCGCCCGCTACCGGCAGGGCGACGACACGACGTTCGAGCGTGCCCAGGCCATCGGCGAGAGCATCGTCGACTCGCTCGGCGAGGGCGACGTGGTCTCGGTCCTGGTCATGTCGGACATCGTCGATCCGGTCATCAAGGAGCCGACGGCCGACCTCGGCCTGGCGAAGCGAACGATCGAGCGGCTGGCGCCCGGGTGGGGCGGGACCGACGTACGCGGCGCGCTGGTCGCCGCCGCCGAGCTGTTCGACCTGAGCGGCGACGAGAAGCCGCGCAAGGACGTCTATCTGATCACCGACATGCAGGCGACCGGCTGGGGCACGAAGGACCAGGCGCCGAGCGACGAGCTGGCGGCCGCGCTGGAGACGATCGCCGAGCGGGCCACGGTGTTCGTCGTCGACAAGGGCCCGGGCTCCCGGCGGCCGGAGAACCTGGCCGTGGTCGGGCTCGAGGCGGACAGCCAGGTGGTCGGCGTCGGCCGGCGCGTCACGTTCACCGCGGCGGTCCGCAACCTCGGGTCCGCCGCCAAGAAGGAAGTCCACGTCAACTTCTTCGTCGACAACTTCAACCAGGGCAACCGGAAGATCGACGAGGTGGCCCCGGGCGAGACCGAGACCGTGACGTTCGGCTACAGCTTCAACGAGAGGCGGGCCTACGTGGTGCACGTGCGCATCGACGACGACCGGCTGCCGGCGGACAACGTCCGTTACCTGGCGGTGAACGCCGGCGGGACGATCCCCGTGCTGCTGGTCAACGGCGACGTCGCCACGAAGCCGAAGGACAACGAGACCTACTACCTGGAACGCGCCCTGCAGCCGCCCCGGGAGGCGGACGAGCCGGCGCTGTCGAACATCAGCCCGACGACGTGGGCCGAGTTCGACCTGGCCGGCGGCGAGTTCGGCCGGTTCTCGGCCGTCGTGCTCGCGAACATCGCGTCGGTCTCCGACCCGAAGACCGTGGCCCGGCTCGAGCGATACGTGCGGCTCGGCGGCACGCTCATCGTGTTCCTCGGCGACCGCGTCTCGCCCGACTCGTACAACGAGCAGCTCTTCAAGGGGGGCGAGGGATTGCTCCCGGTCGAGCTGGGCGAGGAGGTGCTGATGGACCCCGAGACGGCCCGAGGCCGACATCTGATCCTGGAGAAGGACCCGATGTACGTGGGCTTCCGGACGCTGGACGACGTGAGCCGGGAGATCCTGGAGAAGTTCGCGATCTTCACCGGCTACATTCGCATGACGCCGGGCGAGGAGGCGACGGTCGCCGCCCGGTTCGAGGGCGGTGATCCGGCCGTGGTGGCGAAAGGGTACGGCCGGGGGAGCGTCGTCGTATGCGCGTCGTCGGCCGACACGGCCTGGAACAACCTGGGCGAGACGGGCGCGCTGATGATGCTGATGCACGAGCTGATCGGCCAGGTCGCCGTCGGCGAGGCGTCGCGCCGGAACCTGATCGTCCGCAGCCCGTACCGACGGATCTTCGAGCCGGGAGCAAAGATCGAGAGCGTTCGGATCACCCCGCCGGGCGAGACGGGCGAGCCGACCTCGCTCACCCCGTTCGACCGGGACAAGGCGCCGAAGATCGTGTTCGAGAAGACGGACACCGCGGGTGCCTACAAGCTCGAGTTCACGGTCGGCCCGGGTGCCGACGCCCGGCCGGCCGAGTACTTCAGCGTGAACCCGGCGGCCGAAGAGAGCGATCTGGGGCGGTACTCGCCAGCCGAGGCAAAGGAGGCCGTCGAGGGCCTCGAGTTCGAGTACGCGACCGACGAGGCGGAGCTGCACCTGCGGGTCGAGGCGAGCCGGTCGCGGCGGGACATCGCGCGCGCGCTCCTGCTCGCCGTGCTCGCCATGGCCTGCCTGGAACTGGTGCTCGGCCAGCGGTTCGGCCGGTGACAGCCCGCTGACAGAGAAGGAATACGTGTGAAGGAATTTCTGCTCAACCTGTTCAACCTGGAGAGCGGCGACCTGAGCACACCGGGCGGCTGGTCGCTCCGCTTCACGAGCGAGTGGAGCGCCGCGGTGATCGTGCTCGGCTGCGCCGGCCTCGTGCTCCTGGTCTGGCAGGTCTATCGGCGCGAGCGGGGGACGGCGTCGGGCGGGTACAAGGCGCTGCTCGCGTGCCTCCGCATCTTCGCGCTCGCCGTCCTCGTGCTGGCCCTGCTGGCGCCGACGGTGGTGGTCCGCCGGTCCAAGCTGAAGGAGTCCTACGTGCTGCTCCTCGCCGACGAGTCGGACAGTATGGGCCTGGCGGACCGGTACGGGGACGAGGAGCAGGTGGCCCGGCTCGCCCGCGCCATGGGGCTGACGGAGGAGCGGGAGCTGCCGCCGCGGCCCGAGGTGGCGGACCGGGTCCGCTCGATGACCCGGGCCGAGATCGCGAACGCGATCCTGGCGCGGCCGGAGTACGACCTGGCCGGGCGGATCGGCGAGGCCTGCAAGGTCCAGCCGTATCTCTTTGCGTCCGGGCTGGCCGAGGCCCGGTCGCTGGAGATCGATCCGAGCGGGCCGGTCACGGAGATCGGGACGAGCATCCGGGCGGCGATCGAGCGGCTGCGCGGCCAGCGGATCGCGGCCATGGTCGTCCTGTCGGACTGGAACTCGAACAGCGGCGTCGCCCCCGTCGACGCGGCCCAGGACGCGCTCGCCGGCGACCCCGCCTTCCCCATCTTCACGGTGGGCGTTGGCGATCCGGCGCGGCAGCGCGACATCGAGGTGCTCTCCGTCGCCACGCAGGAGGAAGCGCGGATCGACGACCTGCTGGAGTTCTCGGTCAACATCGAGCACAGCGGGTACGCGGGCCGGACCGTGCCGCTCGAGCTGCGGCTGGGCGAGGACGTGGTCGCCGAGAAGGAGATCACGCTCAAGGGTCCGGCCGAGGCGGGCCAGTACCGGCTGACCCATCGCCCGAAGAAGAAGGGGGTGTTCAAGTACAGGGCCGTCGTGCCGAAGCAGCCGGACGAGCTGTCGGAGGCGAACAACCAGGCCACGTGCACGCTGACGGTCCGGGACAACAAGGTGCGGGTGCTGCTGGTCTCGGCGGCGCCGAGCTGGGAGTGGCGCTACTTGAAGGCCGCCCTGGTCCGGGACGAGACGGTGGTGGCGGACATCTGGCTGCAGTCGGGGGAATCGGGCTGGGCGATGCCCGGGGGGAACCAACTCCAGCACTTCCCGCTGAACAAGAAGGACCTGGTGGACAGCTACGACGTGCTCATCCTGCTGGGGGCGTCGGCCGACGGGTTCTCGGAGCGGCAGCTCGAGAACATCGTGTCGTTCGTGGACGACTTCGGCGGGGGCCTGGTGTTTGCGGCGGGCTCGCTGGTCAAGACGGAGGCCTTCGCGACTTCGCCGGTGGCGAAATGCCTGCCCGTCCACCTCGAGCCGCCGCCCGAGTTCCCGCCATCGGCGGCCAGCCAGACCTCGTTCCGGCCGCGCGTCACCGCCCAGGGATGGGCCAGCCCGGTCACCGAGCTGAGCGAAGACCCGGCCCGCAACCGACAGCTCTGGAGCAAGCTGCCCGGCTTCTTCTGGTTCCACCCGGTCCGCGACGTCAAGTCCATCGCCCAGGTCCTGGCCGTCCGGCCGACCGAAACGGTGATCACCGGCGGCGACTCCGACAAGCCGTTCCCCATCTTCGCCGAACAGCGGTACGGCAAGGGCCGGGTCTTCTTCTCGGCCACCGACGAGCTCTGGCGCTGGCGGTTCCTCATCGGCGACAAGTACTTCTACCGCTTCTGGCGCCGCATCATCGACCGGGTCGTCGCCCGGGTCAAACGCCTCGACGTCGCCGTCTCCCGCAAGCGATACACGGTCGGCGACACAATCGAGATCATCGTCACCTCGATTGACGAGTCGCTCCAGCCCGCGAGCGCCGAGTGGATGGACGTGACCGTGGACCTCCCCGGCGGCGGCGCCGAGATGATCCGGCTGCACCGGGACCCCGCCGGCCAGGGGGTCTATCGGGGGACAACCCAGGCCGACCAGATCGGCAGCCACGTGGCCTGGGCGCAGCCGGACCCGACCCGCGAGCGGGAGACGGCGGCCTTCACCGTGGAGACCGCGGCGCTCGAAGTCCAGAGCCGCCGGCTCCGCACCGAGGTGATGGAGGCCGTCGCCGACAAGACCGCCGGCCAGGCGTTCCTCATCCACGAGGCCGACCGGATCCCCGGCAAGATCCAGGCGCAATCCCAGCACATCTGGGAGGGCCACCCGCGGCCGATCTGGGACTCGTGGGGGTTCCTCATCCTCTTCGTCGTCCCGCTCTCCCTCGAATGGTGGTTCCGCAAGCGCCGGCTCCTCACTTGATCGGGCCTCCGACGCCGCGGCTCTTGCGCGCGCACCCGCACCCTGCCTATAATCCGGCGACAACCGATCCGAACAGGAGTCGCGCCGATGACATCGAAAGAACGCGTTCTCGCCGCCGTCGACCACCGCCCGACCGACCGCATCCCGATCACGTTCGACGCCCAGGCCGAGGTGTACGAGGCGCTGCACGACCATCTGGGCACGACGACGAAGGAGGAGCTGTTCGACCGCCTCGGCTGCGACACGTGGATGGTTCTGCCAAAGAACTATGAGTTCCGCGAGAGTGAGAGGGGCAAGACCGAGAAGACGTCGATCTGGGGGTACAAGGTCCGGGTCACGCCGTACTCCGGCGGCGTCTACGACGAGGTCATCGAGAACCCGCTGGCGGGCAAGCACGAGTTGAGCGACATCGACGCGCACGACTGGCCGGACGACGACACGCTCGACTTCTCGCACTTCGCCGACGAGATCGCGGCGCACCAGGACCGCGCCATCATCGCCCCGGCCACCTGGGGCGGCTACTTCATCGCCTCGTACGTCCGGGGCATGGAAGACCTGATGATGGACTTCGCGGTGCGGATGGAGTACGCCGAGAAGCTCATCCGAACGATCAGCGAGCGGGCCGTGTTCTTCCTCGACAAGATGCTGACCGAGGCCGGCGAGGGGATCGACATCGTCTACATGGCCGACGACTTCTGCTCGCACCGCGGGCCGCTCTTCAGCCCCGACGTGTTCCGCCGGCTCTGCGTTCCCTACATCCGGGACGTCGTCGACCTGGCCCACCGCCACGACAAGATCTTCCTGCTGCACGTCTGTGGCGCCGTCCGGCCGCTCCTGCCCATGATCGTCGACTGCGGCGTCGACATGCTCGAGCCGATCCAGACGCGCGCCGCGGGCATGGAGCCGGAGGGCCTGAAGCGGGAGTTCGGCGACGACCTCTGCTTCTACGGCGGGATGGACCTGCAGCAGGTCCTCTGCAAGGGCACGCCCGACGAGGTGGCCGCCGAGGTTCGCCACCTGATCGATGTGCTCGGCGAGGGCGGCGGATACGTCTTCGGACCGGGCCACACCTACATCCAGATCGACGCCCCCGTCGAGAACATCATGACCATGTACGACACCGCCGCCGGCTACTATCCGCATTCATAAGAGGGTTCCGATGCCCACACCGAAAGTCACAAGCAGGGGACGAATCACAATCCCCAAAGACGTGCGGACCGCCCTCGGGCTGAGGCCAGGTGATCAGGTGTTCGTCACGGTCGAAGGCGCGGGGCAAGCCGTACTGAGGCGCACGCCCAGGTCTGTCGATGACGTGTACGGTCGTCTGCACAAGCCCGGGATGAGGCCCCGAACGGCCGACGAGATGGACGAGGCGATCCGGCGTTGCCGGTGACAGGCGGTCGCTTAGTAGTGCCGCATGACATTTGATTTCGAGGGCGGGTGAGCGGAGGCGTGTAAGAGAGGGGAAACGGGGAAAGGGGCAAACGGGGAAAACATCTTTGCCTGCCGCTGTCCCAGCGGCAGAACCGATCGCTTTTCCAGTTTCCCATTTTCCCACTTTTCCTTTGCCGTGCGCCTGACCACTCGCCCACTCCGCACGTCAAAAGTCGGAGGCCAGTAGTCTCGTTCATAAATACGGTGGCGTGGCGTTCGCCGAACGGCGTGTGTGGTAGGCGACGTGTCGCGGGCATCTTGCCCGCGGTCTCGCGGCCATCCTGGCCGCGATCCCGCCCGATACACAGTGCGAGGGCGAGACGCCCTCGCCACACGCGCGCAGGGTGCCCGCGTCACCACCGGCCGACGCGGCGGCACGATCGCTCCCGCCGGGACTTCAAGCCTGCGCGTTCGCCGGGCCGGTTCGCGCGCCGAAATACGTCACCGTATTTGCGAATCAGAGCAGTAAGGAACCCTACATGACCACCTCCGCCCTCCGAACTGCACCATCCAGTCTTTGTGCCTTCGTGCCCTGGTGCCTTTGTGTCGGGAACCCCACATGATCACGACGCGCGAGCTGTGGCAGCAGATCATGCATTACGGCGAGTTCGACCGCATGCCGGTCGTGCACTGGACCGAATGGCCGGAGACGCGCGAGCGATGGTACGACGAGGGCCTGCCGCGCGACATCGACGACCGCGGCGGGATCCGAAGGTACCTCGACGCCGTTCCGCACTGGGTGACGGTCGGCGTCGAGATCGACCTCTTCCCGCCGTTCGAGGAAGAGGTGATCGAAGAGACGGACGAGTACCGCGTCTTCCGGGACTCGGTCGGCGTGATCAAGAAGGACTGGAAGCACCGGAGCTGCATCCCGCAGCACACCGGCTTCACCTGCCACCGGAATTCCGGGCTTGTTGTCATTCCCTTCTTCGTAGTCCACGTACTTATCAATTCGAGGATCGTGCCCGCGACATATGACGTAGTCCGCCTT
>JAWODX010000312.1:0-6394 GCA_046483085.1 Planctomycetota bacterium | reverse complement strand
CGTCCGCGACGCGATCGTCGCCGCGTTCTGTGTCACGGCCGCCGTGCTCATCGGCCGGCTCACCCGCGGCCGGCGGGTCAGCGCGGACTCCGCCATCGGCATCTGCCTCGTCGCCGCCATGGCGGTCGGCGTGCTCCTGCTCGACCTCCGGACCCACCTGTTCCGCCGGATGGCCGAGGCCGGGCTGCTCGACCGCGCCGAACTCGGCTACACCCCGTCGTTCCACGACATCCTGTTCGGGAGCGCGCTCAGCATCCCCGTTGCCGATGTCTGGCTGGCGGTGATCGAGGGCGGATGCGTGCTGCTGCTCGTGCTCGCCTTCTTCAAGGAGCTGGTCTTCTTCACCGCCGACGAGGAGGCGGCGGAGGTGTTCGGCGTCCCCGTGGGCTTCGTCTACTACGGGCTGCTGGTCTGTATCGCCGTCACCATCGTCATCGCCATGCGGCTCTTCGGCGTGATCCTGTGCAGCGCCCTGTTCATTCTCCCGGGGGCGACGGCGAGTTTCTGGTCCAACCGGGTGGGGCGTGTGGCGCTCGTGTCGGCCCTGCTGGCCGCGGCCTGCGTCACCGTCGGACTGTTCCTCTCCATCTGGATCGGGGTGCTGAGCACCGGCCCGCTGATCGTGCTCGTCATGGCGCTCGCGTTCGGCGCGAGCTGGGCCTGGCACACGCTCCGCGAGGGAAGGGCGCGCCCGGCCGGCCGGGCGGCTCCCCGCCATCACCACCGGCACACCCATCCCGACCAGCATCCCGGCTGAGCGGCCCGGCGCGGCCGCGGCGCCGCGCCTCAGGTCGCGCACTCGCGACAGCCGCCGTTCTCCTCGGCGCCCAGCTCGACGCATTCCGCGCACTCCCCTTCCTTTCCGCGCGGCATGCCCGGCACCGAGAGGGTCTGTTCGGCCTTGCAGCCGTAGCGATAGATCGTGATCCCCTTGCAGCCGAGCTCGTGCGCCCGGAGATAGATCTGTTTGATGTCGTCGCGCGTGGCCTCCGGCGGCAGGTTGACCGTCTTCGAGACGGCGTTGTCGGTGTGCTTCTGGAACGCGGCCTGCATGCGCACGTGCCAGGCCGGGTCGATGTCGAGGGCGCAGGCGAACCGTCTCTTGACGTCGTCGGGGACGCCGTCGACGGCCTGGACGGAGCCCCGGCGGGCGACCTCGTCCATCAACTCGTCGCTGTAGAACCCTCGGCGCCGGGCCTCCTCGACGAAGAGCGGGTGCTCCTCGCGGAGTTGGCGGCCGTCGAGCACGCGGCGGAAATACGACAGGGCGAAGATCGGCTCGATCCCGCTGGAGACGCCGGCGATGATCGAGATCGTCCCGGTCGGAGCGACCGTGGTGATCGTGGCGTTGCGGAGCGGCGGGAGGCCGGCCTCGTCCCACCGGCTGCCCGCGAACGTGTCGAACGCGCCGCGGCTCTCGGCCAGCTCGGCCGACGCCTGGCGGCCGCGCTCGGTGATGAACTGCATGGTCCGCTCGCCGAGCTCGAGCGCCTCGTCCGACGCATATGGAATCCCGAGCCGGATCAGCAGGTCGGCGAACCCCATCACCCCCAGCCCGATCTTCCGGTTCCGCGTCGTCACCGCCTTCACCTCGTCGATCGGGGACCGCTGGACCTCGATCACGTCGTCGAGGAAGCGGACGCCGAGGCGGACGAGGCCGGCGAGGCGCTCCCAGTCGACCTCGCCGCCGCGGACCACGTGCAGCAGGTTGATGGAGCCGAGCACGCACGACTCGTAGGGCAGGAGCGGCTGCTCGCCGCAGGGGTTCGTGCTCTCCATGTCGCCCAGGCGGGGGAGCGGGTTCTTCCGGTTGATCTCGTCGAGGAAGGCGAGGCCGGGGTCGCCGCAACGCCAGGCGGCGTCGACGATCTGGTCGAGCACGTCGCGTGCGTCCTCGCGGCCGGCCTCCGCGCCGGTCCTCGGGTTGACCAGCGGGTACGTGTCGCCGTCGGCGACGGCGGCCAGGAACCGATCGGTCACGGCGACCGAGATGTTGAAGTTCCGGAACGCGTCGGTGTCGACCTTGGCGCGGATGAAGTCGCGGATGTCGGGATGGTCGACGCGCAGGATCCCCATGTTGGCGCCGCGCCGTCGGCCGCCCTGCTTGATCACCTCGGTGGCCATGTCGAAGACGCGCATGAAGGAGACGGGGCCGGAGGCGATCCCGCCGGTCGACCGGACGATGTCGTCGCGCGGGCGGAGGCGGGAGAACGCGAACCCGGTCCCGCCGCCCGACTGGTGGACGATCGCCATCTGCTTGACCGCGGTGAAGATGCCGTCGATCGAGTCGGGGACCGGGAGCACGAAGCAGGCCGACATCTGGCCGAGCGACGTCCCGGCGTTCATCAGCGTCGGCGAGTTGGGCAGGAAGTCGAGCCGCGACAGCGCCTCGAAGAACGGGCCGGCGACGGCGTCGGGCGACTCGCCGAATCGCTCCTCGGCCGCGGCCACCGCCCCCGCCACGCGGCGGAACATCCCCTCCGGCGTCTCGACGACCTCCCCCTGCTCGTCCTTGGCCAGGTACCGGTGCTGCAGGACGGTCTCGGCGTTCGGCGTCAGCTCGATCTCCGTCGCGGTCATGCATCCCCTCCAACAGCCAGTCGATTATAGCGCACGACGCCCTTCAATGATCCTGGGAACCGCGCCGACAGGCGCCATCCTCATGGGCTCGAGTCTCCTGTAGGGCCACGCATGTTTTCTCCGTCGAGCGTTCGGCGACAAGGCTCGCCACCGCGGGAACCGATTCGTCCGACCGAGACCCGTCGGGCGGGTCGGCGACCGGAAGCTCGACCTGCCGGTCTTCGCCCCGCCGGCGCTCTACCAGGTGAGCGGCAGGATCGCGTTCCGGCGGGACCGACTGCGCCGGTTCATCCTCGAGGACGAGGCGGGGCGGGGCGGGGCGGAGGAGGCGGCGCAGCGGGCGTGTCAGCCGCCGTAGAGCCGGCCCTCGTCGACCATCGCCAGGTAGTTGTCGAGCGGGATGTAGTTGGCGACGCTGTTGCCGGTGCCGAGGCAGTAGCCGCCGCCCGGCTGGCAGACGTCGAGCGTGTCGCGGGTGCGCCGCCGGATCGCGTCTTCGTCGGCCCGGCAGACGAAGTCGACGTCGATCCCGCCCAGCAGCGCGATCCGCCGGCCGTACCCGTTCCGGCGCAGGTCGCGCACGTCCTCGATCGTGTCCTCGAAGCTGTGCTTCCCGTCGATCCCGCAGTCGTCGATCAGGTCGTCGATCACCTCGTGCAGGTTGCCGCAGGAGTGGAGGATGCAGGGGCAGTCGGCCTCGTGGGCGATGCGGGCGGTCATCCTGTGGCCGGGCAGGACGAACTCGCGGATGTCGTCGGGCGAGATCATCGTGCCGCTCTTGAAGCCCATGTCGTCGCTGGGATAGAACAGGCGGACGCGGTCGAACTCGGCGTAGCGCCGGTTCATGATCTCGTAGTAATCGTAGATCCGGTCGGCGACGGCCCGGACCAGCTCGCGGTTGTCATGCAGCGCGAAGCACAGCGTCTCGTAGCCCATCAGCCAGGTGAGGTATTCGCAGAACTGGCCGCCGACCGTGCAGAGGCACATGTCGTCCGGCACGTGCTCCTGCCACCATTCGAGGTCGCGGGTGGCCTCGGGGGCGTTCGGGTCGGGCCAGGGGTAGCTCTCGAACTCCTCCCAGTTGGTGATGGGCCCGCGGTGTTCGTTGCGGAAACTGCGCTGGCCGCGTGAGAGGTCGGCGGTGTCGTCGGCCTGCTCGTTGTGGAACGGCCAGCTCTGACCGACCATGCTCACGCGGACGAAGTCGAACCCGATGAACCGGAGGAACGTCAGGTGCCGCCGGCGGGCGTAGTCGGGGTCGGTCGGGTTCAGCCCGTCTTCCAGGTCGAACCGTTCGATGATCGCGTCCTCGATCTCCTTGTCGTGGAAGAGCTCGAAATGATAGACGCGATCCGGCGTCCCCTCCATCCGGATGTTGGCGACCAGGCCCTCCCAGTTCGGCTGGAACGGCTTCTTCAGACCCTCGTGCTCGGGCATCGATCCCCTTTCTTGTTCCCGGAGCCGCCCGGAATTATAGCGCCCCGCCCCCGGAAGTCCACCGGCGAAGCGGCGACGGGGCCGCCCTTCGCCCTTTCGCGCCAGGCCGATTCCGGGTAGGATTGCGGTTCCGCTGACAGCCCCACTGGCGAGAGGAGATTGCTGTGACGACGGACACCGGACGAATTGACGCCCTGATCGACGCGGTCGAGAAGCACCTGTCGATGGATGACCTGCTCGCGACGCTCGCCGCCATTCGCGATATCGACCGCCGGTTCACGTTCCCCAGGTTCCACGAGAGCGCCCGCTACACCGCCGCCCGGCTGGCGGAGGCCGGCTGCGACGAGGCGGAGGTCGTCGAGTTCGCCGCCGACGGCGAGACGGTGTACGCCGACTACGTCATGCCGCTCGCGTGGGACGTCGGCGAGGCGACGCTCGAGATCGTCGAACCCGCCGACGAGGCCCGCACGATCATCCGCCGGTCCGACGAACCGAACGCGGTCGTCATGTGGTGCGGCCCCACGCCCGACGAGGGCCTGACCGGCCGCGTCGTGTTCTGGGACGAGCTCGACGAGGACGAACGCCGGGCCGCCGACCTGACCGACGCGTTCCTCTACACCCGCCGCAAGCCCGCCTCGCTGAAACGCGCGGCCGTCGGCAAGGGCGCGCTCGGCGTCATCGGCTCGTACGGGTTCGAGCGCGAAGGCGAGGATTTCGAGCACTGCGTCTGCTGGAACAACGCGTGGTCCGAGACGGCCGGCTGGGCGATGACGAAGCGGGACGAGCCGCTGCCCGGGTTCAACGTCTCGCCCGCCATGGGCCGCGAGCTCGAACGGCTCGCGGCGGAGCACCCGGAGCTCCGGCTGCGCATGACCGTCGACGCGCGGCTGTACGACGGCACGATCCCCGCGGTCTCGGCCCGGATGGCCGGCGAGGGCGAGGACGAGGTCGTGGTCATCGGCCACCAGTTCGAGATCGGGGCGAACGACAACGCGTCGGGCTGCGCGGCGATCATCGAGGCCGCCCGCTGCATCGGCAAGATGGTCGACGCCGGCAACCTGCCGACCCCAAAGCGGTCGCTCCGGTTCATCACCTGCAGCGAGATGTACTCGTCGATGCCGTTCACGGTCGAGCAGCCGGAGCTGATGCGGCGGCTCGTCGCCGGGCTCGACCTCGACATGATCTGCCCGTACAACGGCTACGACAGCCCGATGGACTTCTACCAGAGCCCGGACGCGAACGCGTACTTCGGCGACGACCTGCTCGAGCTGATCGTCCGCCGCGTATGGGACCGGAACGGGTCCACGTGGCCGTGGGAGCGGATGCCGACCCAGCTCTCGGACAACTGCTGGTGCGATCCCTACGTCGGCGTCCCGTTCTCCTGGATCTCGTGGCACGGGCGCGAGTTCTGGCACTCGAGCGGCGACACGATCGACCGGATCGTCCCCGACGCCGTCCGCGACGTGACGACCGCGGCGATCACCTGGCTGGCGTTCATCGCGACGGCCGACGCCGATGACGCCGCCTGGCTCGCCGGCGTCGAACAGGAGACGGCCCGCGAACGCGTGGAGGCGGAGACCGGGGAGCGGCGCGACTACGTGCTCGCGCGCGAGCTGCGCCGCATCCGGTCGATCACCGCGCTCGCCGCCTCCCCGGAGATCGACCGCGCGGCCGAGGCGGTCGCCGAACTCGGCGAGCCGCCGGAGCCCTTCCCCGCCGACCCCGACGACGAGGGGGCGCAGCTCGTGCCGATGCGGACATGCCCCGCCCCGCTCACGTTCGGGCCGATCCCGCCGGCCGAGCGGCGGTTCCCCTCACCGCTCTGGAACGCGCGGCTCAACTCGGCGCTCTACTGGGCCGACGGCGAGCGCAGCATCCGGGAGATCGAGCACCTCATCCGGATGGAGCACGGCGAGCCGCCGAACGTCGACCTGGTCGACTGGTTCCGCTTCCTCGGGGAACACGGATACGTCGAGTTCGGTCACTGATCCGGCGCGTGCCGCGCCTGCATGTCGTCGGCCGACGCGCCGAGCCGGTCGGCGAGCAGCCGGCAGACGCAGTCGCAGACGACGAGCAGCGATTCCTCGAACAGGCTGCGGAGGGTGTGGGGTGTGCCATTCGTCGGCGTGACCCGGGCGGGGATGTGGATGACGTGGTCGGCGAGGTCGGCGATCGGCGAGGCGGGGTCGGCGGTGATGGCGACGAGCGGCGCCCCGGCCTCATGCGCCGCACGGGCCTGGTCGAGCGGCACGGGCGTGCGGCCGGAGCCGGACCCGACGACGACGAGGTCGCCGGACTGGATGCCGCCGCGGCCGTCGGCGCCCAGGCATCGGGCCTCGAGGCCGAGGTGGCCGAGCCGGATCGCCATCGCCCGGAG
>JAWODX010000238.1:0-13150 GCA_046483085.1 Planctomycetota bacterium | reverse complement strand
TGAGCGCCCTGCTCGAGACCCGGCGGGACCTGCCCCGGCGCGGCACGTGGGCCGAGATCGCCGGCTCGCTGGTCGAGGCGTACGACCGGTTCGGCGGCCCCTGCGACGGGCGCGAGCGCGCCTGCGAGGCCGTCCGGGGCCTCGCCGATCTCAACCACACTCGCGTCCCCGCCACGTTCGACGAACTCCGCGAGGCGCTCGCCGACCGGCTCGATCGCGAACGGACGCCCGCCGAGGGCTTCCAGCGCGGGAAGGTCTTCATCGGCGGGCTGTTCGAGGCACGCGGCCTCGGATTCCGCGCCGTCATCATCCCCGGGCTGGCGGAACGGAGCTTTCCGGCGGCCGGCCGACAGGACCCGATCCTGCCGGACCGCCAGCGGCGCCGGCTTGCCGCCGACGCCGCCTACCTCCCGCTCAAGTCCGCCCGGCCGGCCGAGGAACGCATGCTCTTCGCACTCGCACTGGGGGCGGCGACCGAGCATCGAACCCTGACCTACTCCCGGCTGGACGTTGCCACCGCGCGCGACCGCGTCCCCTCGCATTTCCTCGTCCGACTGGCCGAGGCGGTCTCCGGCCACCGGTTTGACTATCGCACCCTCGAGAACGCCCCCGGCTTCGAACGCATTTCCATGTTCCCCTCCGCCGACGCCGAGCGCACCCCGATCGACGTAGACGACCGCGACCTCCAGACCCTGACACACCTCGTCGCCGCCGGGCAGGACGACCGCGTGCTCTTCCTCGCCGATCTGTCGCCGACCTTCGAACGCGGCATGCGCGCCGAGATCGCGCGATGGCAGGAGACGACCTTCACCCCGTTCGACGGCCTCGTCCCGGGCGCCGGCCGCGACGTCGCGGCCGGCGAACCGATCGCCCCGACCCGGCTCGAGACGTATCTCACCTGTCCGTTCCGATACTTCCTCCAGGTCGTCCTCGGGATCGACGAGCTGGAAGAGCCGGAGGCGGTCGAGCGCATCAGCCCGCTCGACCGCGGGCGCCTCGTCCACCGGATCTTCTGCCGCGCGTACCGCGACCATTTCGCACGCGGGGGCCGCCTCTCCGCCGACGAACTCGCCGCGGCGCTCCGCCGAACCGCCGAGGACGTCTTCCGCCGCACCGGCCCGATCGGCCCGGCGCTGACCTGGGCCATCGACCGCGCCCGGATCATCGAGGACCTGGAACACTTCGCCCGGCTGGACGCCGACGAATGCCGCCGGGCCGGCGCCCGGCCCGCCCTGTTCGAGGTCCGCTTCGGCATGCCGCCCCGCGGCCGCGGCGAAGACGAGGCGTCCACCGACCGGCCGCTCGAGCTCGAGCTCGGCGGCCGGACCTGGCGCTTCAAGGGGAAGATCGATCGCGTCGACGAGCTCAGCGATGACGGGCTGCGCGTGATCGACTACAAGACCGGCAGGAAGAGGGGCAGGACGAACGCGTTCGACGGCGGCCGATCACTCCAGCTCGCCGTCTACCTGCTCGCCGCCGACAGGCTGCGCCCCGGCCGACGCGGCCGGGACGCGCGCTACGCGTTCGCCACCCGCCGGGGCGGGTTCCGGACAGTCCGGTTTGACCGCGAGGCGCTCGACGACCGGATGGCCGACCTCGAACGGATCATCACCACCGCCGAACGGTCGCTCGAGGCCGGAGTCTTCGTGTGTACTCCGGCGACCAGGCATTGCCGATACTGCCCGTTCGCCGCCGCGTGCGGGCCGAACCGCGAACTGATCTTCGAGCGGAAGAAGGACGATCCGCGACTCGCCCCGCTGTTGGAGCTGGCCGAGATCGAATGAGTGACCGAACGCCCCAGGACCAGGCCGTCCGGCACCGCGTCGAGACCGACCTCGACACCACGTTCGCCGTCGAGGCCAGCGCGGGGACCGGGAAGACGGCGCTGCTCACCGCGCGGCTCGTGCAGGCGATCCGGACCGGCCGCGCCGGGCTCGACGAGATCGTCGCCATCACGTTCACCGAGCGCGCGGCGAACGAGCTCAAGGTGCGACTCCGCGACAGGCTCGAGCTCCTGCTTGTCGACGTCGAGGGGGCGGAGGCCGACCGACTGGCGGCGGCGCTGGCGTCGCTCGACACGGCCCAGGTCTCGACCATCCACTCGTTCGCGGCCGAGCTGCTCCGCGAGCAGCCCATCGAGGCCGGCATCGACCCCGGCTTCGAGGTCGCCGACCAACTGCGCCAGTCGTTCCTGTTCGACCAGGTATGGACCGCGTGGCTCGGCGACGAGCTGGACGACCCCGGGGGGCCGCTCCGGCCGGCGTTCCTCGCCGGGCTCCGAGCCGATCAACTCAAGGACTTCGCGCGGTTCCTCCTGCGAAACCCCGACGTGGGACCCGCGGGCGCCGACCCGGACCCCGACAAGATCGCCGACCAGTTCGTGATGGCCGTCGTGCCCCGGCTCCGCTCGGCGGCGCAGCGGATGATGGAACCGGGCTGCCCGGCCGAGTGTACGTGCGCCCGGCGTACGCTCCCCGCCGCCGAGGCGGTGGACCGCGTTGAAGAGCGTGACCGGGACGAGCAGCTCGGGGTCCTGCTCACCCTCGAGTTCGAGCCGTCGACCCGGCCCCGGCACGCGTGCAAGGACAAGGAGCAAAAGCAGCGATGCATCGACGAGATGAAGGCGATCGGGGCCGGGCTGGACGAAGTGCGGCCGGCCGCCGGCCAGTGGCTCGTCCGCCACCTCGCCGACACCCTCGGCCGCATGCTCGACCGGTACGCCGAGGCGAAACGGGACCGGGCGCTCCTCGACTTCCAGGACCTGCTCGTCAAGGCCCGCGACCTGCTCCGCGACCACAAGGACGTCCGGCGCCGGTTCCAGGGCCGGTTCCGGATGATCCTCGTCGACGAGTGCCAGGACACCGATCCGCTGCAGACGGAGATCGTGCTGTTCCTCGCGGAGGACGGCGCGACCGCCGACACGTGGCGCGACGTCCGCCCCGCCCCCGGCAAGCTCCTCTTCGTGGGCGACCCGAAGCAATCGATCTATCGGTTCCGCCGCGCCGACATCGAGATCTACGAGGAGGCGAAGGCGCTGGTCGAGCGGTCGGGCGAGCCGGCCACGATCTTCCAGAACTTCCGCAGCACGCCAGCCTGCATCGGCTGGGTGAACGCGGTGTTCGGCGAGCTGATCGAGAGGCCGGAGGACGGGCACTACCAGCCGGCGTACGTCCCGCTCCGCGCGTACCGCGAGGACCCCGGCCGCCCGGTCGACGTGCTCGTTCCGCCGGAGGACGCGGAGTTCGAGAGCATCGACGCGGCGCGCGGGGCGGAGGCCCGGGCCGTCGCCGCCCACCTCGAGGCGATGGTCGAGCGCGGCGACCGGGTCATCGACAAGGAGACCGGGCGGCCGCGCCCGGTGACCTACGACGACGTGGCCCTGCTCTTCCGCAGGCGGACGGCGTTCCCGATGTGCGAACGGGCGCTGGAGGCCGCGGGGATCCCCTACCGGGCGGTGAGCGGCCGGGGGTTCTTCGCCCGGCAGGAGGTGGCAGAGCTGCGGAACGTGCTGGCGGCGATCGAGCGGCCGTACGATCCGCTCGCGGTCGTCGCCGCGATGCGGACCTCCCTGCTGGGGGTGAGCGACCCCGAGCTCGCGGCGGCGGCCGACGGCGGGTTCAATTACCTCGACCGGGTCGACCGGACCGACGACTCGCACGTGCTGCGGGTCTTTCGCCTGCTTGCCGACGCCCACGCGGACCGGAACACGACGAGCTGTTCGGCGCTGGTCGGCCGCCTCCTCTCGCAGACGAAGGCGCTGGAGCTCTACTACCTGAAGCCGGGCGGCGAGCAGCGGGCGGCGAACCTGACCAAGCTGATCGACGTCGCCCGGGCGTACGAGGAGCAGCCGGGCGCCACGTTCGGCGGCTTCATCCGCTGGCTCGGCGACCTGAGCACGGCCGGCGAAGAGGAGGAGTCGCCGCTCGCCAACGACCAGGGCGAGTTCGTCAAGATGATCACCATCCACAAGGCGAAAGGGCTCGAGTTCCCCGTCGTCGTGCTCTGCGACATCGGCGCGGACTGGTCGGGGACGATCGAACAGGTGGTCGACCGCCGCGCCGGGGCCTACCACATCCGCGTCGGGTCCGGGGCCGTGCAGACGACCGGGTTCGACGACGCCCTGGAGCACGAGAAGCGGCGGGAGGAGGCCGAGCGTCGGCGGCTCTTCTACGTCGCGGCCACCCGCGCCCGCGACCGCCTCGTCGTCCCGCAGTTCCCCAAGAAGGGCAAGGCCGACGGGTACCTGGGATACCTGTCGCAGATCGACGCCGAGACCGAGACCAGGGGCGAGTTCGAGTCCGTCGTGACAGCCGAACCCGACGTGCTTCGGGCGGCTCCACCGCGGAGCTTCCGGGTGGATCTGTCACGCCGTGACGGCGAGGCCTGTGCGGTCTTGTGTGAGCGGCGGGCCGAGTGGGAAGACGCTCGGGACGAGCTGATCGAGCGGGCCCGCGAGGGAGAGCGGCTGCGGACGGCGTCGCGGCTGCCCGGTGACGAGTGGGAGGATTTCGGTCCTGCCGCGGGCGGCGAGCGCGCCGCTCGAGCGATCGGCCGGGCGGTTCACTCCGTGCTGGAGCTCGTCGACCTGAAGACGGGGGAGGGGCTGGGGCGGCTCGCCCGCGCGGCGTCGACCCAGAACGGGATCCCCGACCGGTGCGACGACGTCGCAGAGCTAGCCCGCCGGGCGCTGGAGATGGAGTCCGTGCGTCGCGCGGCCGAGGCGGACCGCGCGTGGCGCGAGGTCCCGTTCGCGGTCTGCGTCGACGACACTGTGCTCGAAGGGCTGATCGACCTGGCGTTCGAGGAGGCGGACGGCCTTCACCTCGTCGATTACAAGACGGACGATGTGGCGGAGGACGAGCTCGATGCGCACGCGGACCGGTATCGGCTTCAGTTGGGCGCATACGCGCTCGCGGCCCGGGAGGTCTTCGGCCGGCCGCCGGCGTCGGCGTCGCTGCTCTTCCTGCGGCCCGGCCGCGAGATTGTCGTCCCCGTCGACGAGACGCTGCTCGACGCCGTGAAGGGGGAGCTGTGAGCGAGGCGAACGTCTGCGAGGTGTTCAGCGGGATCCAGGGCGAGGGACTGCACGTGGGCCGCCGGCACCTGTTCGTCCGATTCGGCGGCTGCAACCTGTCGTGTCGCTACTGCGACACGCCGGAGGCGCGTCGCCCGGCCGAGCGCGCCTGGCTTGAGCGCCGACCGGGCGAGCGCGAGTTCGACGAGCTGCCCAATCCGCTGGCCGTCGACGAGCTGGCCGGCCGGCTCCTCGCGCTCGATGCCGACCTGCCCCACCACGCGATCAGCCTGACCGGGGGCGAGCCGCTGCTCCAGGCCGACTGCATCGCGTCGCTCGTCGCGCGCTGCCCGGGCCGTCGCTTCCACCTGGAGACGAACGGCACGCTGCCCGACGAGCTGGCGAAGGTGATCGACGACGTGCACGCCGTGGCGATGGACATCAAGCTCCAGTCGGCCGCGGGGTGCGAGGCCGAGCCGGGCGCCTGGCGCCGATTCCTGCGGCTGGCCGCCCGGCGCGAGGTGTTTGTCAAGGTCGTCGTCAGCCGGTCGACGGAGCCCGGCGCGATTGCCGAGGCGGCGTCGCTGATCGCGTCGGTCGGCCGCGACATCCCGCTCGTCGTTCAGCCGGTGACGCCGGGGTTTGGAGGCGTCGAGAGGCCCGACCCGCTTCAACTCGTTCGGTTTCAGACCATCGCTCTGGACGTGCTGGACGACGTCCGGGTCATTCCGCAGACGCACAAGATCATCGGGCAGAAGTAACAGACGGCGGTCAGTCGGGCGCGGGCGGCGACGGCAGCGCCGTGTAGCGCTCGCGGGCGGCGAGCCAGGCGTCGGTCTCCTGCGGCGCGTACTCGCGGGGCGGGAAGGCCGTGCGGACGATCTGGCGGGCGGCGGCCAGGTCGGCGAGCTCGCCCAGTGCGATCGCCTGTACGAGCAGGTTCCCGATCGCGGTCGCCTCGACCGGGCCGGCGTAGACCGGGACGCCGCAGGCGTTCGCCGTCATCTGGCAGAGGAGCTCGTTCTGCACCCCGCCGCCGACCACGTGCACCCGGTCGATCTCCTCGCCCGTCAGCTCGCGCAGTTGGTCGAGGCACTCGCGATAGGCCAGGGCGAGGCTCTCGAAGACGGTGCGGGCGAGCGGGCCGACGCCGTCCGGCGCCGGCTGTCCGGTCCGCGCGCACTCGTCGCGGATCTCGGCCCGCATGTCGTCGGGGGCGAGGAACCGCTCGCGGTTCGGGTCGATCAGCGCGGCGAACGGGGTGGCCTGCTCGGCCCGGTCGCAGATCTCGGCGAACGAGAGGCGGTCGCCGTCCTCGGCCCACAGCCGCCGCAGCTCCTGCACCAGCCAGAGCCCCATCACATTCTTGAGCAAGCGGATCGTGCCCGCGACCCCGCCCTCGTTGGTGAAGTTGTTCTCCCGGGCACGCTCGTTGATGAGCGGGGCCTCGAGCTCCATCCCGGCGAGCGACCAGGTGCCCGAGCTGATGTACATGGCGCCGGAGTCGGGGAGCGGGGTGGCGGCGACGGCGCTGGCGGTGTCGTGGCAGCCGGGCAGGATCACGTCCGCCCGGCACCGGGTCTGGCGCCTCACTTCGGGCTGGACGGGGGCGCGGAACTCGCCCGGCCGGGACAGGTCGCCGAACAGGCGGCGCGGGAGCCCGAGCTCGGCGATGAGTTCGTCGGACCACGTGCGCGCCCGGGCGTCGACGAGCGCCGACGTGCTGGCGATCGAGTACTCGGCGGCGTACTCGCCGGTCAGCAGGTGCGACAGCAGCTCGGGCATCATCAGCATGCGGTCGGCCCGGCGGAGCACCTCCGGCCGCGAGGCCGCGTCGTCCGCCATCTGGTAGATCGTGTTGATCGGCATGTACTGGATGCCGGTGATCTCGTAGATCCGCTCGAAGGGGACGGTGCGGTGGACGCGCTCGGGCACGCCCTGCGTCCGCTCGTCGCGGTAGGCGAAGGGGAGGGCGACGAGCTGGCCGACCTTGCCCAGGTACCCATAGTCGACGCCCCAGGTGTCGATGCCGACGGACCGGACGTCGGCGCCGGCCTTGGTCAGGGCGATGTAGACCTGCGAGCCGAGCTCGGTCACGCCCCAGTGTTTGTGGCCGTCCTTTTCGACGGGCGCGTTGTCGAAGCGATGGAGATCGGTGAGGGTGAGGGTCCCGTCGTGCAGATCGCCGAGCATGGCGCGGCCGCTGGACGCGCCGACATCGATGGCGAGCAGTTTCATCCGCCTCCCTCCGCGGTGCGCTCGATGGCGTCCCAGACGACGCGGCCGGCGTCGGCACAATGCTCGAACCGCCGCCTCGCGTCGCGGATCAGGGGGACGCCCTCCTCGTTGACGAAGCCCGGCTGATTCTCCCGCACCAGGTACTGGTGGCCGAGCAGTACGGCGGCGCTCCGCTCGAACCAGGGCCGGAAGTCGGGGTGGAGCGAGATCGGCGCGAGCAGGGGCATCGGCTCGGGCGTGTTGTGCTCGGTGCCGTTGAAGACCGGCCACCGACGGGCCGCCGCCGCCTTGACAATCGCCGAGAGGCGCCGCCTGCTGTTCCGGTGCGGGATGACCTCCAGCGCGTAGATCCGCATCTCCGCCAGCCGGTCCATCAGCCCCTCGACGTCCTCTTCGTATTCGGTCACCGGGTCGCCGAGCACCGGATAGGTGGGGATGGCGCCGAACGCGAGGAAGAGGTCGCGCATCTCGTCCATGGCGAGGAACGCGTCGGGCGATTCCTCGACGAAGCAGGGCCGACCGGCCTTGAGGAGGGTCGAGCGGATGTGGTTCTGGAGTGCGGCGGCGCCGGCGGCCGCCGGCGGCGCGTCGCAGCACCGGGCGACCGCGTCGACGAGCGGGAGGCCGCGGTCCTCGGCGAACGCTCGCAGCCAGAGGTAGGCCGCCTCGGCGATATGCCGCTCGGTCACGTTTCCGCGCGGGGTGAGGCCGACCACGTCGTCCCAGCTCGGCCCGGGCGAGCCCATCCGCTCGTCGACGAGCCGGCCGAGCTTCTCGGTCATCGCCCGGTGCCGGCGGTCGAGCGCCGCCCGCATGCGCGCCAGGTTCTTCATCGCGTCCGACCAGTCCGGCGGGACGCGGGTCACGCCCTTGCCGCAGAGGTAGGTGCGGCCGGGGTTCCCGGGGTCGTTGGTGAGGACGCGGTTGGTGCGGGCGTCCTCGTTCATGGCGACGGTTTCGAGCGAGAAGGTGGCGGGCAGGTTCGCGATTTCACAGGCCTGGCGGAACTCGCGGTGGCCGGCGACGGTGTAGTGGTCGTTGATGCCGAACACGGCGAGCGCCTCCTGCACCGCCTGCCACACCGCCTCGGTCGGCGAGCGGAACACGCTGAACGATTCGTTCGTGTGGATGTGGAGGTTCGTACCGCGTCGCTCCTTGGGCGGGGCCCCGGCACAGAGGCGCCGGAGCGCGGCGAGACGCGCCTCGCGCGTGCCGCCGTAGAGTTCCGATTCCGCGTCGGTCAAGCCAGGCTCTCCTCCTTGTCCCGTGTCCGATGCCGGGCGGTCAACGACCGCCCTACCGCGTCATCACCTGCCCGCTGTCGATCACGAGGGTCTGGCCGGTGATACAGCGCGCCTTGTCGGAGCAGAGGAAGACGACGGCGGCGGCCACGTCCTCCCGCGTGATCTCCCGTTTCAGCGCCGTCAGGTTGACGTAATACGGGATGACCTCCTCGGGCCGGATGCCTTTCTTCTCGGCGCAGGCCTTGATGTAGTCGGGATTCCAGATCTTGGAGCCCTCGAAGACGTTCCCGGGTGCGACGGCGTTGACGCGGATGCCGTCGCCGCCGAGCTCGAGCGCCCAGCCGCGCATGAGGTGGAGTTCGCCGGCCTTGGTCGCGTTGTAAGCCGAGTTCGCCTTCGAGGCCTCGAGCCCGGTCTTCGAGGAGACCAGGACCATCGCTCCGCCGTCGCCCTGGCTCTTCATCGTCCGCGCCCCCTCGCGGGCGACGAGGAAGTAGCCGGTGAGGTTGATCTCGAGCGCCTTGCGCCACGGGTCGACGGGGAAGTCGACGAGCTCGTAGGGCGGGGCGATGCCGGCGGCGCAGACGACGATATCAACGCCGCCCCAATGGCCGATGACACTGTCGAACCCGGCGCAGACCCCCGCCTCGTCCGTCACGTCCATGTCGACCGGCAGGGCGCGGTCCGGGGCCGGCGCGTTGTCGAGAGCGCTCTCCAGCCCGGGTCGGTCGATGTCGCAGAAGGCGACGGCCGCGCCCGCGTCGAGCAGGCCGTTCGCGATGCCCAGCCCGAGCCCCGACGCGGCGCCGGTGACCAGCGCGACCTGGCCGGTCAGCCGCTCATCGTGCCCGGCGAGCAGGCCCGCCCGGTAGTGCTCGGCCTCCCAGCCGATGATGAACTCGGCGGCCTCGTCGGTCAGGTTGTGCGCGCCGCCCCGGCCGTTGGCGAGCCGGATCGTCTCCGCCGCACACGCCGCGACCGTCTCGATCGTGTCGAGGTCTTCCGCGCTCTCCGACACCAGCAGCGTCCCGAAATCCTTGACGAGGACCACCCGCGGGCGCGAGGGCTCGGACGAGACCGCCCGGAGCGCGCGGGCCACCGAGCGGGCGCTCTCGGCGTAGATCGCGTAGGGGCCCGTGTAGACGATCTGGTCGGGCGAGAGCGCCCCGTGTGCGAGGGTCTGGCCGACGTCGGGATCGGACGCGGCGCCGGCCAGCTCGGGGTGCCCGGCGACGCGAGTGAACACCGGGCCGGCGCCGGCGCGACGATAGGCGCCGCGGACGGCCGCCGCGAGCCGACGGAGCCGGGCCGGGTCGACCGGCCCGGCCGCCTGCACCGGCCGGGCCGTCGCCTCGAAGTATGCGCGGCACCGCCCCACCCAGTCGCCGTGCAGGGCGAGGGACGCCTCGGCCGACTCGGCCGAGACGAAGAGCCCGTGGTTCTCGAGGAAGAGGACGGCGGGCGGCGCGTCGTGCTCGGCGCGATAGGTCTCGATCGCCTCCCGGACCGCGACGGCCAGGGTGTAGCCCGGATCGGCATACGGGACCCACAGCGGCGGGAGCTCGTCCGGCTCGGCCAGGTCGCTCAGCGCGGATTCGCCCGGCCCGCAGGTCAGGGCGTTGACGGCGACCGGGTGGGTGTGGATGACGACGCGACCGAGCAGCGCGTGCAGGGCGCTCTCGACGGACGGGCGCGGCCCGGGCCCTGCCAGGACGGCCGCCTCCTGCTGCTCGAGCACGCGCGACTCGCGCTGCGGCGCAGGCAGCCGGCCGAGCCCCGGCCGGTCGAACAGGGCGAGCAGCCGGTCGAGGTCGAGCTCGACCCAGCCGGCGTGCTCGGTCATGTCGGCCAGCGCGGTCCCGCTCGCCTTGATCGCCATGGTCCGGCCGTCGGGCCGCTTGACCGACGTGTTGCCGCCGCCGGCCTGGACCAGCTCCGCCCGCTCGCCCACGGCACGCGACACCTCGATCAGTTCACGCAGCGATGCCTGATCCATATGCCCCTCTGCGAATCCTCGCATCGTCCCATGCAATTCGTCGGCGCTCCTTGCGGCCCGACCGTCGCGGCCGAGGGGGTTCCCCGTCGCGGCTGGTTTCCGGAGCACCCGTGTCAATGTACCGACCCAGCGGTCAGAAATCAAATCACGTTCCGCTGAGGCGGCCGGGGAGGGGAGGAAGTGTTCGTATGACCGGTCAGTCGGTCACTTTTTCCGGCGCGTTCTTGGAGCCGCCGGGAGTCGGGATCGGCAACGTTTCAGGTCGCCGGAGGTGTTGCCCACCGTGCGAAGCAAAGGTATGATCTCTTGTGCCAGGGCCTCGTGCAGGGGCTCGTCGGCCGGTCGCAGCGAATAATATGCTTCGTTCCTGTCGTGCCTCACCGCGACCCAGCCCGACTTGTAGAGATAGGCCAGGTGCCGCGTGATCCGGCTGCGAGGGGCTTTCAGCACGTCCGACATTTGCGTGCCCGTCAGCTCCTGCTGCTCCATCAGTGCGAGCATCCGAAGGCGCGTCCGATCACCGAGAGCCTTGAACATCTGGGCGGCTCGTAGTATGTGCATTGTCCCCTCCTCAAGAAAGTGACCGCCTGACCGGGCACACGAACACTTCTGCCACGTGCAACACGCACGCCAAAGAAACTTCGTCAGCTTTACAGGGGCTGGCGACAGGTAAGCGCCTCGAATTTGGCCTCATCTGTCGTCCAGCCCCCCCCGACTGCCGCTCCTGAAATCCTTCCACATCGAGCGTCTCAGCCGAGGTACATCAATCCGTCGGATGCGTTCGCCGTCCCGGTCCCCAGGTCACCGGCCACGCCATCTGCAACCAGTTCGTCGCCGCCCCAAAATCTGCCCATGCCAGGCGTCTGAGCCGACGCCTATCCCTCACTCAGGTGCGCCCGCCTTGACTGTACCGCGGTCAGAAGCCCCGTCACTCGCAGTCGATGACGATTTTGATCCCGCGCCCGGCCACGATCGTCTCGTACGCGTCGGCGATCTGGTCGAGCGGGAACTTGTGGGTGACGAACCGGTCGGCGGGCAGGTCGCCCCGGGCGACCATCTCGGCCGCCTGGCGATAGTGGCGGTTGTTCGAGGCGAACGCGCCGAACACCGAGATCTCGTTGTAGTGGATGTGGTTGGTGTCGACGGGGAGGACGGGATCGTCCTTGGGGACGCCGGCGAAGAAGGAGACGCGGGCCTTCTTGCGCGCGAGCCGCAGGGCGTGGCCCTGGACGGCCTTGACCGAGCAGGCGGTGACGATGCAGTCGAACCTCTCGCCGCCGGCCGGCTCGAGGATCTCGCCCGTCGGGTCGTCGCTCGTGGTGTGCACCGGGGTGCCGAGCTCGAGCTCGCGGACGAATTCGAGGCGGTCGGCCGCGACGTCGGCGACGACGACCGGCCGGCAGCCTTTCGTCCGGAACACGGCGGCGTGCATCAGGCCGATCGGCCCGGCGCCGAAGACGAGCGCCCGGTCCCCCGGCTGCGCGTCCACGTATTCCTGGCCGTTGAGCACACAGGAGAGCGGCTCGATGAGCGCGGCGGCGTCCGGGTCGAGCTCGTCGGGGATGGGGATGACGTTGCCCTGCTCGACGCCGCGGGCGGGGACCTTGACGTACTCGGCGAACCCGCCGGGATAGTCGTAGCCCAGCGGCTTCACGTCCTCGCAGAGGTTGTACTGCTCGCGCCGGCAGTAGATGCATTCGCCGCAGCCGATGGGCGTGGCGACGACGACGCGGGCGCCGGTGGGCGGGCCGTCCACGCCCTCGCCGAGCTCGTGGACCGTGCCGACGATCTCGTGCCCGGTGACGGCGGGCGGGACGACATTCTTCTGGCCGTGGAGGAAGACGCGCTTATCGGTGCCGCAGACGGCGCAGCGGAGGACGCGGACGACGATCTCGCCCGGCCCCGCCGACGGAGTCTCGACCTCTTCCACCCGCACGTCCCGGATTCCGTGGTACACGGCGGCTTTCACTGTGAGCTCCTTCGTCTCGGTCGGCGGCGATCAGTCATTATTGAGCTCCGTGATAGGAATACAAGCTTCCGATGTTGCGAGGAGATTCTTCGCTGACGCTCAGAATGACAGCGAACTCCGTTGTACCGTTCGTTCATGTCATCCTGAGCAACGTGAAGGATCTCGCTCGCACGACCACACCGGTTGCTTTCAATACATGAACGTCAATAGTCACCGGCCTGCCCTACGAAGCTCCGGAAGCAGCGAAGTAGGGTCATTCGTCACCTGTTGATGGCCAGAACCCGCCGGCGCCTTATAACTTATAACTTATAACTTATGACTTATGACTTATCACTCATCACTTCTACTTCTGATTCCCGCATCGTGCCGTCGTGTCGTCGTGGTTGATCCCTGCCACCTCCTCATCGGTCACGTCGTCCGCGCCGCGGCGAGGATTGGGCGGACGTCGGTCAGGAACGCGTCGCGCAGGAGCGCGTCGGCCCGGCTCGGGTCGCACTCGTCCTGCGCCTTCTTCAGCGCGTCCCAGTCGACGAGTAATGCCTTCGCGTAGGCCGCCTCGATGTTCTCGACCGACTCGACCATCTCGGCCAGCGGGTCCTTGACGTTGTGGCTCTGGTCGATCATCAGGGCGAGGTCGTGGACGGGGGTGCAGCCGCGCCGCTCGTCGAGGGCGAGCGGCGCGGCTGCAC
>JAWODX010000181.1:0-2800 GCA_046483085.1 Planctomycetota bacterium | reverse complement strand
GTGCAGCCGGCGGCCAGCGCCGGCGCGATCTTCCACGACGCCTGCAGCAGCGGGTAGTTCCACGGCGTGATCATCGCCGCGACGCCGACCGGATCGTGCACCGTCAAGCTCAGCGCGCCGCCCGGGACGGGGTTCACGTCGCCCCGGTCGGTGCGGATCTCGGCCGCGTAGTAGCGGAACACCTGGGCGATCTGATCCATGTCCGCGCGGCTCTCGATCAGGGTCTTGCCGGTGTCGAGGGTCTCGAGCCAGGCGAGCTCTTCGTTCCGGCTCTCGAGCAGCGCAGCGACCCGCTCCAGCAGGCGAGCCCTCTCCTGGACGGGAGTGCGGGGCCAGGGGCCGTCGTCGAACGCCTGCCGGGCGGCCGTGATCGCATCCGCGACGTCCGTCGCGTCCGCCTCGGGGACCTCGAGGAGCGTGCGGCCGGTGGCCGGGTCGGTCACGGGGCGCGTCCCGCCCGCGCGGGCGGGACGCTCGGCGTCGCCGATGCGAAGCACGGGACGGGGCAGGCGCGGGGCGTTCGGGGCGTCGCTGGGCGTGTCGTTGGCCGGGTCGCGGGTCATGGGGCCTCCTCGTCGAAGGTCGGGCGGGATCGCGTCGCGGTCATCCTTCGCCGGCGCGCGGGTCGATGGCGTCGCGCAACCAGTCTCCCAGAAGGTTGATGCCCAGCGTGGTCACGGCGATCGCCAGGCCGGGGAAGATCGCCATCCACGGCTGGGTGGTGAGGAAGCGTCGTCCGAGCGCCAGCATGTTGCCCCAGCTCGGGACCTCCGGCGGGACGCTCAGCCCCAGGAAGCCGAGCCCCGCCTCGTAGAAGATCATGGCCGAGGTCTCGAACGTCGCGAGCGTGGCCAGCGGCCCGATCAGGTTGGGAAGGAGATGGCGAGGGATGATGCGTCCGGCGCTCGCCCCCAGGCCGCGGGCGGCCTCGACGTACGACAGCTGGCGGAGGCGGAGCACCTCGCCCCTGGTGACGCGGATGAACACGGGGCTGCTGGTGACGCCGAAGAGCAGGATCACGTTCGTCAGGCTGCGGCCCAGGATGGTCGCGATGACGATCACCAGCACCAGGTACGGGATGGACAGCAGCAGGTTCGTGAAGGCGGTCACCACGGTGTCGAGCCAACCGCCGAAGTAGCCGGCCAGCAGACCGAGCGTGACGCCGATCGTCAGCGAGAGCGACACGCCGAGAAGGCCGACGAGCAGCGACACGCGGGCCCCGTAGACGATCCGGCTGAACAGGTCCTGACCCAGCTGATCGGTGCCGAGCAGGTGCGCGGTGCTGCCGCCTTCGTACCAGGCGGGCGGCAGCCGGGAGGAGAGGAAGTCCGCCTCCGACGGCCCGTACGGCGCGACCCACGGTGCGAACAGGGCGGCGCCGGCGACGAGCGTGATCAGGATCAGGCCGGCCAGACCGGCCGGGCTTCCGCGGAGCTCGCGAAGCAGCCGGCGGGGCGAGAACAGGCCCTCCCCGGCCCGGGTGGCGCTGCGCACGTCGCTCACGACAGCCTCATGCGGGGGTCGAGAAGGCCGTAGAGCACGTCGGTCAGCAGGTGGATCGAGATCGCGAAGAGCGAGAGGAAGATCGTGATCGCCTGGACCAGGGGGAAGTCGGTGTCGCGGATTGCGGTCTCGAGAAGCGTCCCCAGCCCGGGCCATGCGAAGACGACCTCGATGTAGACCGAGCCGCCCAGCAGGTAGGTGAATTGGATGCCGAGCACGCTGACGATCGGGATCGCGACGTTGGGCAGCACGTGCCGCAGCGACACGACGCGGTCCCGGATCCCCTTGGCCCGGGCGGTGCGGACGTAGTCGCTCTTGCGCACCTCCAGCACGGCCGAGCGGGTCAAGCGGACCAGCTGGCCCATGCCCGCGAAGCCGAGCGCGACGGCGGGAAGCACCAGCGAGGACGGTCCGTCCCGGCCGAACGCCGGGAACCAGCCTAGCTGGACGGAGAAGAACACGATCAGCAGCATGCCCAGCCAGAAGTTCGGAATGGTCTGGCCGGCGAGCCCGACGCCGCGCGCCGCGAGGTCCAGACCGCTGCCCGGCCGCATGCCGCCCGCCAAGCCGAGCGGCACGGCGATGATCATCGCGAACGCCAGCGCGGCCATCGCCAGCTCGAAGGTGGCGGGAAGCCGCTCGCCGATGATGTCGATGGTGGGCCGCCTCTGACGGAGCGAGTCGCCCAGGTCGCCGCGGACCACGCCGGTCATGTACTCGGCGAACTGCACGGGCAGCGGCCGGTCCAGCCCCATCGCGGCGGCGAACGCCGCCCGCTGCTCGGGGGGCGCTTCCTTGGGGAGCATCAGCCCGACCGGATCGCCGGTGAGGCGAACCATGAAGAACACCAGCACGAGCACGCCGAGGATGAGCAGGACGGACTCGCCGGTCCGGCGAACGAAATATCTCAGCATCGCAAGATAGCGCTGGTCCGGACGCGGGCGTCCGGACCAGCGGAGCGGTCGGTCGGCTTCGCCGACTGACCGCTCCGCCGGTCCGGACGCGCGCGTCCGGACCGGCGCTATCTTGCGATGCTGAGATATCTGATTCGCCGGACCGGCGAGTCCGTCCTGCTCATCCTGGGCGTGCTCGTGCTGGTCTTCTTCATGGTTCGCCTCACCGGCGATCCGGTCGGCCTGATGCTGCCGAAGGAGGCTCCTCCCGAGCAGCGGGCGGCGTTCGCGGCCGCGATGGGGCTGGACCGGCCGCTGCCCGTGCAGTTCGCCGAGTACATGACCGGCGTGTTCCGCGGCGAGCTGGGCGACTGGCTCCGTCAGAGGCCGTCCTCCCTCGGCTT
>JAWODX010000119.1:0-8796 GCA_046483085.1 Planctomycetota bacterium | reverse complement strand
TGATGTCGTGGTTCTGGCAGAAGATGCAGTCGAGGTTGCAGCCGGAGAAGAAGAGGGTGCCGCTGCCGCCGCGCCCCACGAGCACCGGCTCCTCGCCGAAGTGCGGGGAGACCGAGGCGACGTGCGGGTGCTCGCCGATCCGGCAGGCGCCGACCTCGCCCGCCGTGCGGTCGACGTGGCACGCCCGCGGGCAGAGCGTGCAATCCCGGATGACCGCCTCGAGTTCGCCGATCGGATCGGTATTCACGGCGCACATTATACGCGTTCCCCCTCGCGGCGCGAGCCGCGCGCTCGGGCCGGGCGGGTGGCCTGCAGGCGACGTCCGGTATCTCTTCAGCGAACTCGAGGGGGAGTTGCCTTCCGCCCCGAAGGGGCGAGATGGGGGCCCCATGCCGCGGGTCGATTCTGCGAACGGGGGGATTCCGTCGGGGCCTCCCGCAAGGCGGCTCGGGCCGTTTCGTCCTCCTCCTCGTCCTCGGCTTCTCGATACCGGCGCACACACGGCGGGCGCAACCGCGGCAACGGCAACGTGCCGCCTCGTCCCACACAGTTCGGTGCACACGGATTCGGCCTCGGATCACGACAGGCGTTCACCCGGCGGCCCCGTGCTGTTCATACTCATTCCGGGCAGGGCAGCCATCCGACCGCCCGACGACGAGGACGACGACGAGGACGACGACGATCTGACAACGCGCGCCCCCGATCAAAATATCAGTTGCCATGCCGGCCCTTCAGGGCTTGTTTCCTTTCCCCACCCGCATTCCCAGGGCGTTGCCCTGGGCTGTCACATGACGCCCTTTCAGGGCTTAGAAACTATCTCAATAGTCGGTGGGGGAGGCATTCTTGCCTGCCAGGCGGCGGACAGGAATGTCCGCCCCACCTTTTGAGATAGACAGTTACAGTTCGGGCCGGGCTCATGGGGCCCGGCTGCAGTTTCGGCGCCGGGGCGGGCGTCATGGACTCCGGTCCGGTCTCAGTCGCCCGGTTCCGGGGTCCACATGCCCGGCGTGATGTCTTCGAGGTGGAGGGAGACGACGCGGCCGTCGCCGAGCAGGGCGTTGGCCCGGCCGCCGTGCCGCGTGGCGAGGTAGTCGCCGGGGTCGTTGTTCGCGTCGAGGCCGCGGCGGATGCGCCAGTGGGCGTAGTCCATGATGCAGATGGTGTCGGCGCCCGGCTTGCGGGGGTCGCGGCCGAGGCCGTCGTTGTACCCATACGAGCACTCGCCGGTCGCGGTGCTCCCGCCGAACAGCCACTGGGCGACGTTGTTGCAGTACCCCTTGATGTCGTCGCCGCTGTTCATCCAGTGGTCGCTGTTGTCGCCCACGGTGGTGAAGCTGGCGTGGACGACGACGCGGCCGGCGCCGCCGTCCCAGACGGCGACGAGCGCGCCGAACGACGGATCGATGCCGACCGCCTGGGCGCCGTTGCCCAGTTCGAGGTGGGCGGGGGTGGGGTTCGTGGCGTGGCGGCGGACCCCGGCCATCACCGGGTGGGCCGACTCCTCGAAGTTCATTTCGCTGCGGCCGAGCTGGCCGTACGAGGCGCCGATCCCGTAGCCCAGGGCCTGGGACAGGGCGTTGGCGCAGTCGACCCACTGGGTGTTCGTCGTGCCGCCGTGTGACTCGATGAAGAAGTGGATGCCGCCGCCGGCCTGGTGGAACGCGTTGAGCGCGTCGAGCTCCTCGTCGTGGAACCCGTTCCCGTAGGTGATGGTCCCGAGGATCCAGACCTGGTCGTAGCTGTCGAGGAGGTCGGCGGTGAGCCAGTCGGCCGGGCTGTCGCCGCCGGCGTAATCGACCTCGAACGGGACGTTGTCGGGGTCCTGCGGCGTGCGGTTCGGGTCCGTCAGCCAGGCCCGGGACCGGGCGTAGGTGCTCCAGCTCCCCCAGCCCCCCGACTTGCGGCCGATGCCGAGGTTGTAGTAGAGGATCCGCCCGGTGCCCTCGAACACGTCGGCCACGTCGTGTTCGGAGCCCGAGGCGGCGACCGGGCAACGGAACGCCGCTTCGTTCCGTTCGCAGTACGGCGCCAGCGCCTCGTACCAGCGCCGCCGCGCCAGGCCGCCGCCGGCCAGCTCGATCCTGTTGTTCCACGACCGGGGCCACCGGCCGTCCTGGTCCTGGAGGAACAGGCGGCAGGCCTGGCCGAGGTGGGCCAGGCGGTTCTGGCAGCGCAGCGAGATCGCCCGGGTGTACGCCACGTCGAGCCCGACGGAGAGGATGCCGATCAGGATGAGGACAATGGCGATGACCACGAGCAGCTCGGTCAGGGAGAATCCGCCGCGTCTTCTGCTCGGGCTGAGCATGTTTCAGCTCTCTCGTGCGGCAAAGCGGCGGTGCGTTGCATCGACGTCGGTCGCACCGCTGCGCCCGCCGATCAGTCGCCGGGCGCCGGTGTCCACATCCCGTCCCGGATGTCTTCCAGGTAGAACGCCCGCACGCTCCCGTCGCCGAGCAGGGCGTTCGCCTTTCCCTCGTGCCGCGTGGCGATGTAGCTGTCCGGATCGTTCTTGTCGGGGTCCGCCTGTGCGCGGACGATGCGCCAGTTGGCGTAATCCATGACGACGACCGTGTCGGCGCCCGGCCGGCCCGCGTCCAGCCCGACCAGGCTGTTGTACCCGTACGTGCATTGGCCGCCGGCCCGCATCCCGCCCGACTTCCGCAGCCAGGCGTCGGACGTCTGGCAGTATCGCTCGGTGTCGCCGTACGGGAATATGCTGTATCCGGAGGAGGTGAACGAGGTGTAGCTCCCGTGCAGCAGCACCCGTCCGATCCCGTTGTCCCACGCGGCGATCAGATCGGCCGGCGAGCCCTCCTGCACGTTGCCGTTGTTGTCCGTGACCGTGCATCGCCCGATGATCCGGGCGCAGGGGTCGGCATCGAGGATCTCGAACTCGACGACCGACCCGGCGCTCCGCATGTCCCGGATGTAGCCCTCCTCGTCCTGCATCACCGGATGGCTGTTCTCTGCCGCCTGCCACTTCATCATCACGCCCGGGGCGTACGGCACGGCGATCAGCCCCACGTCGCCGCACGCCTCGAGGATCTCATTCGTCGACCGGTAATAGTCGTCGCGTTGATACGACTCGGAGAGGCAGTGGATCCCGCCGCCCCGCTGGTGGAAGCTGCGGATGGCGGACAGCTCGGAGTCGGAAAACACCTGCCCCCCCTGGTGGTACGTGTACTTCTCGGTGCAGATGAACCACACTTGGCTGGCCCCGGAGAGGTGTTCGTCGGAGATGGGGATGAGCGTGGTCTCGCTGCCCTGGACGAGGAACAGCCCGGCCTCAATGTTCTCGTCGTACCAGTTGCGGAACCTGGCGTAGCGGTCCCACTGGTGCCATCCGCTGGTGGAGCGCCCGATCTCGGTGTTGTAAAGCAGCATGGGCAGGTCCGATTCGGTCGGGCCCACGCCGCCGTCTTCCGCCTCTTCGCTGCCCGGGGCCGCCAGCTCCGGACAATTGAAAATCCGCCGGTCGCCGTCCGTGTACGGGGCCAGCACCTCGTACCAACGCAGGTACGTCTCGCGATCGTAGACCCCCGGCCACCGCTGGTTCTCGTTGGCGAACATCTGGCAGGCGTTCCCGATCTTCTCCAGCCGGTTCTGGCATTTCAGCATGACCGACCGCGACATCACGTGCTGCGTCCCGGTCAGCAGGAACGAGATGAGCAGCAGGATGATCGCAACCACCGCCAGCAGCTCCGCCAGGGAGAAACCTCGTCGGTGATTCATTCGTGCCACCTCTCAGTCGTCCACGGTCCGCGCCGATCTGTCCGCGCCGCGGCCCTCACGGGCGAGCGGCACGCGGCGCCCGCGCGTCCGGCGGCGGCTCGCCGCCGGAGGCGTCCATCCGATTATTCTCCGCCCCCTTGGGCCGGCTCCGCCCCGATCCGCGCCTCGATGGCCTGGATCGCGCGCCGGCAGGGGGCGAGGATCAGGCCCGGCTTCGGCTTGCCCATTTCAGGCAGCGGCTGCTCGAGGATCGACGGCCGGATCCCCCGGAACGGATGCTTCGCCAGCTCGCGCAGCGCCGCCAGCCCCTTCTCCGTCCCCCCCTCTTCCAGCCCATAGATCGCGCCGATCCGGATCTTCGGGGCCGGGTGCTTCAGGTATTCGATCAGCTTGTCTTCCACGTACGGCGGAATCCGCCCCGTGTCCGGGTCGCGCAGCTCGCCCATCGCCCACGCCGCGTCCGTCGCCACCGAGTTGTCCGCCGTCACCTGGCGCGTCAGCGCCTCGAACCCGCTGGGATCCGCGATTCGCTCCAGCGCCTTGATGGCGGCGAACTTGACCATCGTCGTCTCCTCCGACGGCTGCTCCAGCCGTCTTGCGATCGCCGGGACCGACCGCGGGTCCTTCATCTTGCCCAGCGACCGGGCCGCCGCCGCCGTCACCGGCGCCGCCGCCCCCTTGTCCTGCACGACCTCCTCCAGGGTCGCGCGGGCCAGCTCCCGCTCCTCCGGTGTGTCCTTCGGCTTGCCCAGCTCGATGGCCGCCTCCACCTGCGCCCGGGGCTCGTCGCCGTGCAGCGCCACGCGAGTCTGGTGGTCCGTCCCCAGCTCCTTCTCGGTGTATCGGCCCGCCCGCCGGCCCCGGACCACGTAGAACAGGCAGCCCACCGCCACCAGGAACACCAACACGGCCAGGGGAGCCTTAATTCGATCCCACACGTCCGCTCGCTTTCAACATACCGTCCCTGTTCCCCTGCACCCGTACATAATTGTACAACTCGTTCTTCGTTCCCGCAACCGCAAACATCAAGGAAAGTACCCCGGGCTCGCGGACCGGAACCCCTCCACGTCATCCCGCCCCCTGCGCCTCCTGGGCCGAAAGCGTCATGCTGATTTCCCACCTGGGAAATCAGCATGATGCCACGACGGCCAACTCCTGGACTGTTGTATGCTTCCGGATCCGGCCGGGAGTCCGTCTGAGCCGGCGGGGCGGATCAGCTCGACGGGCTCACCCGGCCCCCCGATCGGACCGGCCCGCGCCGCTGACCGGGCCCGGGCCGGGCAGCGATTCCGCAAAAGGTTCGGGCCGGGCACCCCGCTTGTCCCGGCGCCGGGGCGCCGCTATAATCGCCGGGGGCGCCCGGAGGAGAAAGCCGTGAGACTGACGTCGGCGACCAGCCTGAACGGCACCTGGCAGATGCAGCCCGAACAGACCGGGCTCGACCGGCCAAAGGGCGACCGCTGGGTCGACGCGCCCGTCCCCTCGCCCTGGTCCGCGTTCTACACGGTCCCCCCGCCCATGCCGCCCGAGCTCGTCCCCGATCGGATGGCCTGGTTCCGTCGAACCATCCCCGTGCCCGAGCTCCAGCCGTTCACCCGGCTCATGCTCCATTTCGAGGCGGTGAACTTCTACACCATCGTCTTCGTGGACGGGCGACGCTGCGGCGAGCACGTCGGCGACGCCGTGCCGTTCGACATCGACCTCACCGAGTTCGTCACCCCCGGCAAGCCCGCCCGCCTCCTCGTCGGCGTGCAGGACATCTCGTACGCCGAGGCGCGCCGGCCCGAACCGGCCGGCCGCCGGCTCGTCTACCCCGGCCTGCCCCACCAGCCGGGCATCTGGGGCGACGTGTCGCTCCGCCTGCTCTCCGAGCTCCACATCGTCTCCGTCGACGTGCGCACCACCCTGCCCGAGCGAGGCCCCGGGGTGGGGGCCGCCGAGATCGCCGCAGCCGTCTCGATCAAGAACGAGACCGGCCGCGCGCTCCGCTTCGTGCTCACCAACGAGGTGTACGACGGTACCCGGCAGGCACTCGCGTTCAGCCCGGTCCGTGGCACGCTGGACGGGGGCCAACGGGCCGAGTTCGAGATGTCCGCCGGCTGGGAGGCGCCCACCCTCTGGTGGCCCGACGCGCCCCACCGCTATGTCCTCCGTTCCGGGCTCTGGTCGACGATGGGGCGGTCGCGGGCCGGCGACGTGCCGGGCGACGTGGTCGACCGCGTGCACACCCCGTTCGGGTTCCGCGAGTTCCGCGCCGACGGCGCCCGGTTCACCCTCAACGGGATCCCCGTCCAGCTCCGGTCCGAGTCGGTCAGCCCCATCTCCGGCCGCCCGGTCAGCGAGCTGGGGCCCGGCGAGCCGGACCGGCCCGCCGGGCCCGAGGAGGCCCGCGACCTGCTCGCGACCCTCAAGGCGGAGCGTGGGATCAACGCCGTCCGGTTCCACCGTGTGCCGCCGGCCGCGGCACTGCTCGACGCGGCGGACCGCGTCGGGCTGCTCGCCGTCGTCGAGTTCCCGCTCCCCGACGACCAGGGCCACTACGCGGTGGAGGACTCGGAGTTCTGGGTGAACACCGAGCGGCTGGCGCGGAAGTGGATCGACGCCCGCTCGCACCACCCGTCGGTCGTCCTGTGGAGCGTGGACCAGGGGATGGTGCGCCGGTATGGGAAAGCGGCGGTCGGGGGGCTGCGGTCGCTGGCCCGGGCGGTCGCCGACGCCGACCCGTCCCGGCCGGTGGAGAACAGCGGGGACGGCGACGCGGTGGCGGCCGACGACCTCGGCGTCAGCAGCCCCGTCTCCGCCTTCTTCCCCCGGGCGGGCGTCGCCTTCCGCACCGCCGGGCCATACGAGCCCGACGCCGTGCGCGGCCGCGTGCTCCCCCTGCCCCGGCAGGTGGACGGGCATTGGCTGCCGGCCCGGCCCGCCGACCAGCCGCTCTGTCTCCTCGAACACGCCCGCCGAACCGCCACGCCCAACGAGCTCGCCTTCTTCCTCGGCGACGCCGCCTATACGCGCGACGAGACGAGCGGCCCGGCCGCCGCGTCCCTGGCCATGCTCGAAATGGGCGCCCTCCGCATGGCCGAGCTGGCGGCCGTGCACACCATCGGGCGGCCGCGGGCGCCCGAGGGTGCCGCCGACGCCGCCGCCGACCTCGTCGCTCTCCCCACCACCCTGTTCGGCAACGTCTACGCCGGCACGCGGTTCGTCGAGCGGCTCCTTGTCCGGAACGACACCCGCTACGACCAGGACGTGGAGCTCTCCTGCCAGTTCAACACGGCCTCGGGCAGCGGGACGGGGCACGCGGAGGAGATGCTGATGCCGGCCGGGTCGCGGCAGACGAAGGCCGTCGCGTTCGAGCTGCCGGACATCGAGACGGTGCCCGTGGCGGACGAGGCGAAGTCCGTCCTCGCCGAATTCCATCTCCGCGCCCGCGGCTCTCGCGCGGGCGAATTCGAGAGCCGCCGCAAGGTCGCCATCTGGCCGCACGTCCGCGCCTCAGGGGCCCGGCGGATCGGGCTCCTCGACCCCGACGGATCGACGGCGTCGGCCCTGTCGGCCGTCGGGGCGAAGTACGCCGCCGTCCACGGCGCCCCGTACGCCGAGTTCGACACCATCATCATCGGCGAGAACGCGCTGGACGGCGGGTCGGCGCCCGACCGGGAGGCGATCCGGTCGTTCGTGGCCGACGGGGGGCTCGCCGTCGTGCTGGCCCAGCGGAGCCTGCCCTACGACCTGGCGCCCGTCCCCCTGATCCTCGACGGGGAGCGGGGGGCGTCGGTCGGGTTCGTGCGGGACGCGGAGCACCACGTGATGCGGGGGCTGTCGAATTTCGAGACGCGGTGGTGGCAGGACGATCACCGGATCGCGGCCCGCCTGCTGCGGAAGCCGGCGTGCGGCAACTTCCGCTGCCTGATCGACGCAGGCGGGCCGGGCGGGCTGCGCTGGGCGGCCCTGCTGGAGGTCTTCCACGGCAGCGGCAGCTACCTGTTCTCGCAGCTCGAGCTGGTGGGCAAGGTCGCGCGGTCGCCCATCGCCGGCCTGTTCCTCGCCCGGCTGGCCGACGCCGTCCCCTCCTGGCGCCCGGTGAGCGGGGCGATCATCGGCGACGAGGCGGTGTTCCGCGAGCTGGGCGCCCGGTGCCCGGCCCTGCCGGGCCGGTTCGGCCCGGACGACCTGGACGGGGCGCAGGTGCTGCTCGTCACGGCGCGCGGGTTCCGCCAGCTCAGCTCGCAGCAGGTGCACCTGCTGCGCGACTGGGTGCGCCGGGGGGGCTGCCTGTACGCGCACGGGCTGGTCCCGGGCCAGGAGAAGGCGCTGGGGCTGGTGGCGGACGCGGAGGTGGAGCTGGCGGCTTCGTTGGAGGACCGGCTGGTCTTCAACGAGCCGGGGCGCGGCCTGGCGCGCGGCCTGTCGTCGGCGGACCTCTACTTCGTCGATCACGGGGCGCGGCACCTGGGCGAGGTGCCGCGCCGGATCCACGCGACGACCGTGACGGCGCGGGCGCGGGGGCAGGTGAGGGGCGTCGCCTCGTCGGTCGATTCGCCGCTCGAACACGGGCTGATGGCGGTGCGCTCGGGGCGCGGGCGGGTGATCGTGGACCTGGTGCGGTGGGACGTGGACCGGGGGGCGGAGGCGCGGGTGTCGCGGTACGCGTCGACGCTGCTGACGAACCTGGGCGTGCGGCTGGAGCCGGAGCCGACGGTGGTCGGCTCGGACCGGTGGCGGCCGGTCGACCTGTCGGCGGGGTGCAATGCCGGGTTCGTCGATGCGATGCCCGGCGACGGCGAGGGGTGGACTGATCGCGGCCCGGACAACGACCTGCGCCTGTTCACCCCGGGGCTGCTCATCGCCGACGGGGTCCCCTTCCGCGAATTAAATCATCCATCTCATGATAAACTCTTCCTCCTCTTTTAAAAATGATCTTGACATTAGCTTCATCAGCAGATGCTATCTTAGTAATCTTTACATTTTTAATATTCCGTCTATTCAAAATTACATACTGATTTTGAGATATTTCATTCTGACTTTTAAATTGATCTTTATACCAGGTACCTGATTTTACTT
>JAWODX010000075.1:0-3722 GCA_046483085.1 Planctomycetota bacterium | reverse complement strand
GCGACGTCGGCGAAGGCGGAGGTTCCGCCCGAACTGCGCGGCAAGGTCGCCGAGCCGCCCGCCCCCGAAGGCGAGAAGAAACCGAAAGGCGACGGCTGGGCGCCCGACACCGACCGCGTCCCGGACGCCTCGCGCATCACCCCGCCGGTGCTGAAGCCGGGGTTCCGGAACGGGCACGACATCAGTCTGTCCATCCAACTCGACGCCGGCGTCCCCGTGCAGAACCTGGAGGTGAAGCAGCACAAGGCGACGGTGGAGCGCCAGGGGAAGGCGAAGGCGTCGGTCAAGCTCGACCCCGCCGACGCCATCCCGAACAAGGACTTCGTCCTGCGGTACGCGGTGGTCGGCGAGAAGCCCGAGCTGGCCGTGCTGGCCCACAAGCCGAAGGACCGGGCCGGCTACTTCATGCTGATGATCCAGCCGAAGGAGGACGAGCGGCTGAAGAAGAGCCCGCCGCGTGAGCTCTTCTTCCTCGTCGACGTCTCCGGCTCGATGAGGGGCCACCCGACGGCGCAGGTGAAGCAGGCGATGAAGAAATTCCTCTCGCTCGGCAAGGACAAGGACACGTTCCAGATCATCACGTTCGCCGGCTCGGCCCGCGAGGTGTTCGAGAAGCCCCAGCCGGTCGACGACCGCGCCCTCGAAAAGGCCGTGGCGGCGGTGGACAAGTTCCGCGGCGGCGGGGGGACGCACATGCTGAAGGGGATCAAGAAGTGCCTCGCCGCGCCCGGCGACCCCAAGCGGGTCCGCATCGTGATCATGCTGACCGACGGCTACATCGGGAACGAGAAGGAGATCATCCGCGAGGTCGGCCGCCGGTGCGGCGACCGCATCCGGTTCTGGACCATCGGCGTCGGCACGTCGGTCAACCGCTACCTGATCGACGGCGTCGCCAAGCAGGGCGGCGGCATGGGCAAGGTCCTCGGGCTCAAGGAGGACCCGACGAAGCTCGTCCAGGAGGTGATGTTCCGCATCCACCGCGCCCAGCTCGCCGACATCGAGATCGACTGGGCCGGGCTCGACGTCTACGGGACGTACCCGCCGCAGGTCCCCGAGCTGTGGGCCGGGCGGCCGGTCATCCTGTTCGCCCGGTACCGGAGCGGCGGGGCGGCGACGATCCACGTCCGGGGCAAGGTCGAGGGCGAGCCGGCCGACTGGCCGGTCAAGGTCACCCTGCCCGGCGAGCAGTCCGGGCACGACGTGCTCGCCAAGGTCTGGGCTCGGAAGAAGATTGAGCACCTGTCGGCGCAGAACATCATCGAGGAGTCCGGTGCGGTGGTCGAGGAGATCACGCAGATCGCGCTGGACTATCGGCTGATGAGCCGATACACGAGCTTCGTGGCGGTCGACGAGAAGGATGCGGACAAGCTGGCGAAGCCGGCTCGGCCGCCGCGGCGGATGCTCGTCCCCGTGCCCATGCCCGAGGGCGTGTCCTACGAGGGTGTGTTCGGCGGCGAGGTCCGGCAGCGGATGGAGTGGGCGGCGCGCGGGGACACCGGACTGACCGCGCGCGCCATGCAACTTCCGGAAATCACCGAGACCGACCGGCTGCGAGCGTCGGCGCCCGCCGGGCCTCCGCCGGCTCTCTTCGCGGCGCCGGCGAAGCCGCGTTTTCGAGAAGCACTCCGCCCGGATGCATCCGCGGCGCTCGGCAAGGCAATGCATCGGGGCCGCGTGGTCCGCCAGTGGGGCGGCGGCGGCAGAGGCGGCTACGCCAAGGTCGATGCGCTGAAGGAAGTCGCCGACGAGGAGACCTCCCTGGTGCACGGGAACGACCTGCTCAGCCGCGTGGTCAGGGCCGAAGTCGGCGGTCACACCGCCGCCGCGACGAAGGCACTGCAGAAGGGGCAGAAGCTCGCAAAGGAGGGCGACGGCGCCGGGGCCCGCGCGCAGTTCCAGCTCGCCTACCTGCTCGACGCAGCCGCGATGCGGTACCGCCGCAGCCGGGGCCGGACGGCCCGGGCCGCGCTCAGCGAGATCGCGAAGCTCTCCGAGAAGGCCGACGCGCTCGAGAAGACGGTCGACCTCGTCCTCCGCGACCGGTCGCTCCGGGAGGCACTGTCGGCCGTCGAGAAGGCGAGCGGGCTGACGATCCGCGTGACCGAGGGCAGCTTTGCCGACGCACGTGAGTTGCTCCAGCGCGATAAGCTCCGAGTGACGTATCTCGACCTGCGCGGTGCGAGCGTGCGGCAGGCGCTCGACTGGCTGCTGCACCCGATGCGGCTGTCGTGGAGGTTCGATGACGGCGACCTGGTCGTCTCGTCGGCCCGCCGGACCGGCGGCCCGTGGGTGTACGACATCTCGCTGATCGTGATCCCACCGGAGCAGGAACGCAAGAAGGCCGGGGAAAGCAAGACCGCCAGCGCCGGGCGTGCGGTGCTCAAGCTCGTGAAGACAACCGCACCCGACGCGTGGTGGTACGATGCCGGCCGCATCCTGGTCTTCGGCGATCCGAAGACCCACACGGCGGTGGCGAAGCTGCTGGCCGACTTCGCCGATCCGGACGCGGCCCTCGCCGAGGGCCTGCCGAGGGCCGAGCGGCTGATGGTCCAACTCGCCATGGACCAGGCCGCGGCGAACGCGAAGCAGGCCGACGAACGGCGGGCGGCGCTCGAACGCGCCCGTGTCGCCCGGGCGATGGCCGACCACAGTTGGGCGCTCTACGCCGACGCGCTCGGCGGCGAGCTGAAGCCGGAGCACGTCGCCGAGCTCGAGGCCGCCTGGTCCAAACCGGGGGCGGACGAGTTGCTGAAGAGCGGATCGTTCATCGCGGTCCGCTCGGCCTGGCTGATCGCCGAGTCCGGGCGGCTGACACGCGGCCACGCGGGTCTGAAGAAGCTCCTCGGCACGGTCCGGAAGAAGGTGCCGGCGGCCCTGTCGGCGGCGGTCGCCGACGATGCGGCGGGGAAGAACGCGGCGGCGTTCGTCAAGGCGTTGTACGGCGCGCAGGCCGCCCGGGCGCTGCGCGTTGATCTCTCCAGGGAGGCCGAGGCCGGCCTGGCGGGGCTCACCGCGACGCCCGACGGGAAGGACCCGGTGTCGAACGTCCGCGTGTTCGCCCGCGCCCTGTTGCGCCCGGTGAAGGAGGTCGACGCGAAGGCGCTGCGGTCGATGCTCGGCCCGCGGCTTCGCGGCGACGACCGGGTCGTGCTCGGCGCCCTGGCGGCCCGGCGGGTCGGCGGCGAGACGTGGGCGCACTTCCGCCGGAACGCCCGCGACATCCTGGGCTCGCAGCGGCTGCACGGTTCGGTCGTCGTCCTGGTGAATCGGCTGGACGCCGTGTCGGCGAAAGTCCTCGCGATGAAGTGAAGAGTCCGGCTCCCAGCGGTCGGGCCGACGTATCTGTCCAGCGAAGTCGAGAAGGGTCCCGCCAGCCCCGAAGGGGCGCGATATGGTAGCCCATGACGCCCTTTCGGGGCTCCAGGGTCCGTCGCCCGGTGTCACTAACACGACAACGCTGCTTTTCCTGGCTGCCTGCGCTCCGGCAGCCCCGCGCAATGGCCGGGCATATTTAAAACATTTTTAATTTCTTGTTTTAATTCTTCTTTTAAATATTCTTTTTCCGGACCTAAGGCCTCATCTAAGGACTTCTATCCACTGTTGTACAGCCTTATCATGTTGTCCCATCTCTCGATATACCTTGCCTAACCAAGTCGTTGGATTTCCGGCAGCACCTGTTTGATCGCCCAGTTCACCTGCTGGATTTTACTGCCCCGCATCGA
>JAWODX010000159.1:0-5189 GCA_046483085.1 Planctomycetota bacterium | reverse complement strand
AGCGGCTCGGCCGGCGCGGCGTCCATCACGTCGGGCGTCTTGTTCGGTGGGTCGCGCCCCTCGTTGCCGTGGAGGACGCCCGCAGCTCCGGCCGCCTCCACCCTGCGTTTCAGCCGCTGGACCTGGCGGATGCTCAGATCCAAGGCATTGGCTGCCTCCTGGTTCGTCATCCGCCGGTCGATCGCCGCACGAATGACCTGATACCGCTGTACCTGAACCACTGTCAGCGTCACCTCCACCTCGGACCTCCGCAAGGGATGCGGAGATCATGGTCGTACATTAGCCCGAGGGGGGTGACATGTTCCCTTTGGAGGTAGGGGGTGACATAATCGCTTTGGCACGACAGGGGGGCTCAACGGTTTTGACACGGTCGCCCAGGTCACGTAGACTAGTCTGTCTGACAACTCATTTGCCGCGCTCCGCGCGCTCTGGTGGCAGGCAAGAATGCCTGCCCCACCAGCATACCGCCACGCTTCGGTGGGGCGGACATTCCTGTCTGCCGGGTTGCCAGACAGGGCGTGGCAGATAGGAAGACAATCGCTGGAGTGAGCCGATGCGCAAGACCTGGATCGTTCTTGCGATTCTCCTGCTGCCGCCGTCGGGCTTCGCCGCGGCGCCCGTGGAGCCCGAGCGGCGCAACGCGGTCGTCCGCGCGGTCGAGAAGGCGGGCCCGGCCGTGGTCAACGTGAGCACGGCGCGGATCGTCCGGCGCAGCATCGACCCGTTCTTCGAGTTCCGCGACCGCTTCTTCGACGACCCGTTCCGCGAGTTCTTCCGCCGCCACTCGCGCCCCTACGTGCAGAACAGCCTGGGCTCCGGCGTGATCATCAGTCCGGACGGATACATCCTGACCAACGCCCACGTGGTGACCCGGGCGACGAAGATCAAGGTCAGCCTCGCCGACAAGTCCCAGTACGAGGCGGAGCTGCTGAACGTGGACTCGGACGTCGACATCGCCCTGCTGAAGATCGAGCCGAAGAAGAAGCTGCCCGTCGCGCCGATCGCCACGTCCGCCGACCTGATGATCGGCGAGACGGTCATCGCCATCGGCAACCCGTTCGGCCTCCAGAACACGGTGACCACCGGCGTGATCAGCGCCACCGGCCGGTCCATCCGGGCGCATGGCCGCGAGGTCTTCAAGAACCTGCTGCAGACCGACGCCGCGATCAACCCGGGCAACTCGGGCGGCGCCCTGCTCAACATCCGGGGCGCCCTGATCGGCATCAACACCGCCATCCAGGCGGGCGCCGAGGGCATCGGCTTCGCCATCCCCATCGACGCCGCACTGGCCAGCGCCTGCGACCTGATCGACTATCGCCTGCTGAAGCGGATTCGCATCGGCGCCGAACTCGAAAAGAGGAAGGACGGGACGGTCGTCGTGAAGGTGGAGCCGAAGAGCCCCGCCGCGAACGCCGGACTGAAGGCCGGCGACCGGATCGTCTCGGTCGATGATCGGGCGGTCTCCTCGATCTTCTGCTTCCGCCGCCTGATCGTCCGACACGACCCGGGCGACACGGTCAAGCTGGGCGTCCGGCGCGGCGAGACAGCGCTGAGCGTCGAGCTCACCCTCGGCCGGATCCCGGAGCCGTCGCCGGTCGAGCTGGCGAAGAAGAAGCTCGGGCTCGACGTGCAGGACCTGACCGAGGAGCTGGGCGAGGCGCTCGGGCTGAAGCAGGAGGCGGGCATCCTGGTCAGCGGGGTGGAGAAGAAGAGCCCGGGCGCCGCCGCCGGGCTGCGCCCGTCCGACGTGATCGTGCACGTCGGCCGGCACCGCGTGAAGAACGTCCGCCAGCTCGGCATGCTGCTCAAGAACCTCGACGCTGGCCAGCAGGCCGGCCTGCTCATCGTCCGCAACCGCCGGCTCTATCGAACGGTCATCCGCGCCAGGTGACCCGCATGGGCAAGACCGCCGCCATCGTGGAGCGCCTGCTCGCCGGGGGCGACGGTGTGGGGCGCGACGAGGCGCTCTGGCTGCCCCGGTCCGCCCCGTTCGACGAACTTCTCTTCGGGGCCAACCGCCTGCGGCGCCGGCTCTGCGGCGATGTCGTCCACCTCTGCTCGGTCATCAACGCGAAGAGCGGCGCCTGCCCCGAGGACTGCGCGTTCTGCGCGCAGTCGGCGCGGTACGAGACGGCGGCGGACGTCTATCCGCTCGTGGCCGAGGAGCAGATGACGTCGCGGGCGCGGGCGGCGGCGGGCCGGGGCGCCGACCACTTCGGGATCGTGACGTCGGGCGAGAGTGCCTGCGCGAACCGCCGCGACTTCGAGACGATCTGCGCGGCCGCCGAGGCGATCGCCCGCGAGGGCGCCGTCGAGCCGTGCGTCTCCATCGGCCGGCTCGAGCCGGCCGACCTCGACCGGCTCAAGGCCGCCGGGCTCCGCCGCATCCACCACAACCTCGAAACGTCCGAGCGCTTCTACCCGCAGATCTGCACGACGCATTCGCACACGGACCGGGTGGCGACGGTCCGGAACGCGAAGGCCGCGGGCCTCGAGGTCTGCTGCGGCGGGCTGTTCGGGCTCGGCGAGACGTGGGCCGACCGCGTGGACCTGGCGCTCCGGCTCCGCGAGCTCGGCGTCGACAGCGTGCCGATCAACTTCCTCCAGCCGGTGCCCGGCACGCCGCTCGGCTCGCGCCCGTTGCTCGAGCCGCGCGAGGCGCTCCGGGTCATCGCCCTGTTCCGGTTCGTCCTGCCCGCCCGGACGATCAAGATCTGCGGCGGACGCGAGGTCGTGCTCCGCGACCTGCAGTCGTGGATGTTCGCCGCCGGGGCGTCGGGCACGATGGTCGGCCACTACCTCACGACGGCCGGGCGCGACGCCGCCGACGACCTGCGAATGATCGCCGACCTCGGCCTCACGCCGAAAAGCAGAGGGGGCGATTGAACGTTCTGGGATCGGGGGAACCTTCTTGCAAGAAAGTCTCCCCCGCGCCCCCTCCAAGGACTTCTGTGGAGATGCGATTTGTCAATCGCATCTCCTCCGAGTCTGGAAGCGGGCGTTGACCGAGGAAAACAGCGTGCGTCTGTTCCTGATCGTGTGCGAGTGGAAATGTCGGTTCGGCGGAGCCGAGGCGGCATTTCCCTGAAGTTTTCCGGGAGAGGGGCGCGGGGAGAACTCCATTCCCCAAAAGGGGGTTCTCCCCGCCTTCAGCGATAAATGGCAGATCAACCAGACAGTCCGGGCGGCGGGGGGCGGGTGGCGGTGGTGACGGGCTCGTCGCGCGGGCTGGGGCGCGAGATCGCGCTGCAGTGCGCGCGCGAGGGCTGGAACGTGGTGGTGAACGCCGTCCGGTCCGCCGACGCGGCCGAGGTCGTCGCCGAACAGGCGCGGGCGCTCGGGGCCGACGCCGCCGTCGTCATGGCCGATGTGGCGGACCGGTCCGACCGCGCCCGGCTGATCGACGCGGCGGTGACAGAGTGGGGGCGGCTCGACTGCCTCGTGAACAACGCGGCGATCATCGTCGACCGGCCGCTGCCGCGGCTGGCCGAGTCCGACTGGGACGCGGTGATGGCGACCGATCTGCTGGCGCCGATGGACCTGACGCGCCGGGCCGCGGCGGCGATGGCCCGCGGCGGGCTGGTGGTGAACGTCGGCTCGATCTGCGGGCTGTGGGGCTGCGCGGGGTCGGCGGCCTACTCGGCGGCGAAGGGCGCGCTGATCGGGTTCACCCGCGGCGCCGCGGCCGAGCTCGCGGGCCGGGGCGTCCGGGTCAACGCGGTCGCCCCCGGCTACCTGCCGACGGAGATGGGCCGTGCGGCGCCGGCGGCGATGGAGATCGCGCGGGAGCAGCACGCCATGCGGACGCTGTCCGATCCCGCCACCGCGGCGGCGTTCATCCTCCGGCTCTGGGAGATGCCCGGCGTGACCGGGCAGGTCTTCAACCTCGACGGCCGGATCCGGTGAGCGCTCGGGAACAGCAACAGCAAGCCACGGATGAACCCTACTTCGCCGAAGCTTCGTAGGGCGGGCACGAATGGACACGGATTCGGATCCACAGATTGCGCAGATGGCACAGATTGTATTCAGCCACGGATGGACACGGATGAGAATCCGCACATTACGCAGATGGCACAGATTGTATTCAGCCACGGATGGACACGGATGAGCATCCGCAGATTACGCAGATTTCCCAGAGGGGGTGGGGTCGGCAATCGGGTGGCAGGAGCCGGAACGTTCACCAGGCGGTCATCAGCAGTGAGCGGTAATCCGTGTCGGTTGGCGGGTGTGAGTCGGAGTTGCGTGGGATGGCCGAGAGGCGCGAGAGCATTCGGGGGGCGGTGGCCTGACGCGGGCGGTGCCCGCTTTGGAGTGCCCTTCGATTGTACTCAGGGCCGAACCGGGGTCTTGAGCTTGTCGAAAGGCGGCGGCAAGACGCCGCTTTCACTTGCGTTCTCGCCGCAGCGCGTGTGCCCGACGGTGTCGGGTGAACGAAAGCGATGTCGTGCCATCGCACTCCAGAGACGCTTCGCGTGTTCAAATCGGGCGCCGGGAATGTGACATCGCTGCACCGTCAGGTGGAGGGGTCGGGATCGTCGTCCCGCGGCGCGGCACAGGGCCCGGCTTGTTCAGACCGGCGACCAATGGTCCTGCGCGGACGGAAGGCCGGGTTTGGCTCGCTCCCTTGAGCGCCGCAGGGGGAGGCGGAAACCCAGGGGCGAAGCCCCGGGAACCAGCGGCACGACATATTGAACCAGCCCTGTAAGGGCGAGATTGATCCTCGATCGAGATGGCAGGCATCTGCGGCCCTCGAGGCCCCGCGCGGCCAGCGACGCTACTCCTCCTCGAACAGCTTGCGCCAGCGGGTGAGTTCGAGGCGGACCTGCTCGGGGTTGGCGGAACCGGTGCCGTGATAGCGCCGGAGGCAGTTGTCGATGCCGAGGGCGTCGTAGACGTCGTCCTCGATCTTGGGGCTGGCGGCCTGGAACTCGTCGAGGGAGAGGTCGGCGAGCGCCTTGTCCTCGTCGAGACACCGGGCGACGAGCCGGCCGACAATGCGATGGGCGTCGCGGAAGGGGACCTTCTTCATCACGAGGTACTCGGCGAGCGAGGTGGCGTCGATGTTGTCGTGCTCGGCGATCGCCTGGATGCGCTCGGTGTTGAACGCGGTGTGCTCGACGAGCGGTACGAGGGCCTCGAGCGAGCAGCGGATGGTGTCGGCGGCGTCGAAGATCGCCTCCTTGTCCTCC